>CALMVM010000024.1:0-1280 GCA_937873255.1 uncultured Verrucomicrobiota bacterium
GCCGACGTGGTGGTGGCGATTTCGCACGGCGGTTTGGACAACAGCCCGTACGCGCCCAGCATGGAAAACGGTAACTGGTACCTGTCGCAGGTGCCCGGCATCGACGCCATGCTGATCGGCCATTCGCACCAGGTCTTCCCGAACGCGGCCAGCGCGGTGACGCAGGCGACCGTCACGGTCTTGCGGGTCGTAACTGTGCGCATCGGTCTCCTTGAGCTGACTGTCTTCGATGATGTCCCCTAGCTGTACGCCACGAAACACGGCTCCATGCATCCTTTACGAAATACGCGACGCGGCAACTCGAGGCGCACCGCGCCGGCTCGGCGATAGGCTGGGTCGGTCCAAGGGAGGGCCATGAGCGAGCACGCGTTGGTGGTCGGAGAAGCGCTGATCGACATCGTCCAACGCGAGGGTCGCCTGCTCGGTGAGCACGTCGGCGGCAGCCCGCTCAACGTGGCGTGCGGCCTGGCCCTGCTGGGTCGTCCCGTTCGGTTCCTCACGTGGATGGCCGACGACGCGCGTGGTCGCCGCATCGCGGAGCACCTGGACCGCGCCGGCGTCGAGCTGGCCTCCTCCAGCGGCGCCGCTCACACGTCGACGGCGGTGGCCAATCTCGACGAGAGCGGTTGTGCCACTTATCGTTTCGACATCGATTGGCAACTGCCACCGGCGCGTCTCGGAGCACCGCTGGTGGTGCACACCGGCTCCATCGCGACCGCGCTCGCACCCGGCCGCGACGACGTGTCCGCCCTGATCGACGCCCGAGCGGCGACGTCGACCATTACCTTCGATCCCAACATCCGGCCGGCCTTCTTCGCGGACCGCCGCTCGGCGCTGTCGCACGTGGAGGGCCTCGTCGCCCGCGCGGACGTCGTCAAGGCGAGCGACGAGGACATGCGCTGGCTCGACCCCGGGACGGCGCCGGAAGACCTCGCCGCGCGCTGGTTGGGCCTGGGACCGGCACTGGTCGTCGTCACCTTCGGCGAGGATGGCGCCCTCGGGGTGTGTGCCGAGGGCGCGCTCCGCGTTCCGGCCATCCCGACCGAGGTCGTCGACACCGTCGGCGCCGGCGACGCCTTCATGACCGGACTGATCGACGGCCTGTGGGAGGCCGGATTGCTCGGTGCCGACCGGAGGGACCAATTGCGAGGCATCGACGCGTTCGTGCTTCGCGACGTGCTGGAGTTGGCGGGCTTGTCGGCCGCGCTGACGGTCGCCCGGCCCGGCGCCCAGCTGCCCGATCGCGCCACCCGCGATGGCGCGACCACTCGGCGCTGACC
>CALMVM010000024.1:1290-4646 GCA_937873255.1 uncultured Verrucomicrobiota bacterium
GTCCGGTAACGGACAGCTCTCGGGAAGATATCGCAAGGCTGCGGTGCGCATCGCGAGGGGGCCGTAGGGTGCCACCCATGGGGCGACACGCTGCAGCCACCACCGAACGTCGGTGGCCGGTCGGGTTGGCTGTGGTCGCCGGCTCCGTAGCGACGTTCTTCGCGGTGGGCGCGGACGTCGGCGCCCAGCGCATCGAGGCGGTCGCCGCTCCCGCTGTCCCCGTCGTGGCGTCGCGACCGTGCTGCGTCCAGGTCGTGGAGGCGGTTCACCCGCTCGCGCCGTCCGTGGGCCCCTTCGAAGCGGAAATGGGCGGCGACGCCCTGATGTCGGCGTCGCGCTGGCGGGTGGACGACCGTCCCCCGGTGTTGCCGGTCGGCGTGGCTCCCGAGACGGGACTACAGGTCAAGACGATCCTGGTGTCCCGGGAGATCAGCGTCATCTTCCCCGAGATCCAGAGCATCGGTGGGGTCCGCCCCGATGCGCTGCGCTGGCATCCCGACGGCTTGGCGCTCGACGTGATGATTCCCAACCCCAGCTCGCCGGCCGGCATCGAACTCGGCAACGAGATCGTGGCCTTCGTGCTGAAGAACGCGTCGCGCTTTGGCATCCAGGACGCGATCTGGCGCGGCACCTACTGGACGCCGGCCGGACCGCAGTACGGCGGGATGGCGCACTTCGACCACGTGCACATCACCACGCTCGGCGGTGGATACCCCAGCGGTGACGAGGTCTACTACCGCTGAGGGCGCGGTGGTTCGGCGTCAAGCTTTGTCAACATTGAATGGGGAAGCCAAACATGTCGCGTCCGCAGTCGATCAATGATCCGGGCGGCGGATCCTCCCCCTCGAAGACGTTCGAAGCCACACCCCCCTTGACGAGGGCGACGTTGCCGAAGCCGCTCTTGACGAAGGACCAGGTGTGGCAGACGTCGAAATTCCAGGTCTTGTCCGCACCGGGACCCGTTGGGTAGAACATGGGCTGACCTGGACACCAGACGCGTTGTCCCGCCGGATCCGCTAGCGCTGTCCCGGTCGCAGGACCGAAACCGGCTGCGGCGATACCAGCGCACAGTATGAACGCTGAAGTCTTCTTCGTTGAGTTCATGTCCATCTCCCCCTTGCTCCCGACGGAGCCTCCGCCTTGGCACCATTGGACACCGTTTCGCTAGGTACAGCGAGCGATTTGCGCTGGTGCTTTCGGGCTTACGAAAGCCGGCGCGCGGCCATTCAGGTGTGCACGTTGCGCCGAGCGGGGGGTGGGCGACGAGCCGGGGACCGACCTCGCGGCCGAACCGGAGCGGCGTCTGAATGCGCTGTTAGAGCCGGAGCCGATGACGGGAATCGAACCCGCGTATTCAGCTTGGGAAGCTGCTCTGGCGCACATCAAGGGGTTTACTGTGCTCGGGAAGGCACACCAACGCTCACCCCGTAGTCTCAGTTCAGAGCGCCAACCGACACCTTGTGCGCGTTCATGCGCCGTTGTCGAGCGTTGCCGTGTATGCCCTCCGCAAGCGACGAGATAACGACGAGCACAGCAAACACCGCTGATGGGTTTGCCGAGACCACCACACCCGCCCTGGCGTCGACCGCAACTCGGCCGGCCACGCCGATCGGCCCGCGTGTCCAGGTCGCCAAGGCGGGTGTGGGGTACGAAGGGTCCATGAGTGCACATGTACGCGCCGAGAAACACAGTGAGACAACGGATTTGACCCGCGCAGCGCGTAGAATCACCACCACGATCACCGCATCACCCCTGAGGAAGATCAATGATCACGATGACGAGCGAGCGACGTTCCGCCCACGCCGAAGCACTGGCAGCCTGGCCGATCTTCGGCGCAACCGCACCTAGCGGACCGATTGGTGGAGGTGGCATCACCACTTCCGGTGACGTGCTGGTGAATCAAACCGCCGATGGCGTGGATTTGAACGTGGTGTGGGATGAATTCCGCGATCTGCTTGGTGCGTGGAACACCGAAACTACATCCATCACGGACCTCCTTAGTTTCAAGACGACTCAAACGGCCGAAGCCGTTCCGCAGAATTTTGCGACGGACAGCATGGATGAGGCATCCGAGATCGGCGTACCGACTGCGACCGGTGGACCGGGCGACGCGATCTTGTGCGGATTCACGTTGAGGGATTACGACAAACGCAACGTCTTTACATGGCGCGCGCTGAAGAACATGGATTTGCGGCAGGTTCAGAGTCAGATGGACCAACTGCTGCACATGGATCGTAAGCTCACGAACGGCTTGATAATGCGGCGGCTGTTCACTCCCGCCCGTGGTCGCAACGAGTTCGGCGCCACGGTCTTCGGACTTTATGACGGCATCGCCCCTGGCCCGCCCGACTACCTCGGTCGCACTTTCCCGAGCACCGAAAATCACTACATCGCCAGCGGGGCAGCGGACATCGACTCGGCAGACCTCGAAGACGCGATCCGGCTAATTCAACGTAAGGGGTTTGGCACCACGGCCGACAGCAAGATCGTCGTGTTCTGCAACCCCGATGAAGCCGAACAGATCGCGAGTTTTCGTGCCGGTGAGCCGTCGCGGTCGAATGGCCCGGTAGCTCGGCATGACTTCATCCCGGCCAACGATGCGCCTGCGTTCCTCTCACCCGGCGGCGAGTTGATCGGTGAGCAGGTGCCCGGCAGCTATTTCGGGTTGAAGGTGCAAGGTTCATACGGCCCCGCCATAGTCATCCAATCCGACTACGTGCCACCGACTTACGTTTTGGTGGCCGCAACCTACGGACCGAACGCACCGCGCAACATCTGCGCCTTCCGTCAGCACGCGAACCCGGCGTACCAAAATCTGCGGTTGATCCCCGGCAACGCAGGCAGCTACCCGCTAGTCGAATCGTTCACTGCGCGTGAATGCGGCACGGGCGTCCGGTACCGCGGCGGCGCCGTTGCGATCCAGTGCACGACGAACGCGAACTACACCGCACCGGCCATCGCGGTGTGATCGCGATGACCAGAATCAACCGACAACGGGGTAAGCAGCATGGTGCCCGGACTGCCGTTGATTTTCGCGTTCAGGGCGATGAGATCGTTGTGGCGATGGGAAGTGCGGAACGCAAAGCGCAGACGCTCGCCGAGACCCCGAGCGAGTTCGCCCCGCCCGGCGATAACCCGTACCGCGTGAGCACGACGGCTCCGCCCGTGGACGCACCGCGGACGACGATGGCGCGCGGTCGCAACCGTCGTCCGTTGATCTGACACGAAAGGGCTACCGATGGCGACGAAGAAACAACAGGCAGCACGGGCGCGATTCAAGCGCCAGGCGAAGGCAAAAGGTGCGACGAAGATCGGTCGCCGGGCCAAGAGCACCGCGAAGCCGCGTCGGAAGCGTT
>CALMVM010000024.1:4656-6404 GCA_937873255.1 uncultured Verrucomicrobiota bacterium
AGGGCCGTGACTCGTCGCCGTCCTGGTGGGCGTTCCCGTTCTCGCCGTTCGCAGCCGCGAGACTCGCGCGGTCGATTTGCGCGCGGTGTCGTCGGCGGCGCGCTGGTCGGTGGCGCGCTGTCATCGAAGGCCGCGCATCGTCGTGTCATCCCTGGCAGTCGCCGCGTACACGTGACCCGCTCGGGTGGCTACGCGGGCGTGTCTTACCGAGTGGCTGGTCGCCGTGTCGACGTGGCCGCGCGAGTCAGGGTGACGCGTCTTGCTCGATGACCGGAGCATCGTTCACCGCAAAGCGGCCATCCGTGTTTCACGTGGAAAGTGCAACTTTATTTTTGCGGCAATATGGCTTAAGTTATTATTGCGCTACATATCTTAAGAAAGGCGGATGTAAAGTAAAGCATTTCCTTTCGATTAATCACATACCCGCAGCTCAGGCGGGGTTATCGCCTCTAGGCCCTGCTTAGCGCTGCGCCATTCCTAAGAATGCGCTCATGGGCATTGAGCCCGGGCTAATGGGGTCTTACTATATGTTCGTACCCTCCTTCAAGACGCAAAGCCGCCGTTCAAGACATTCTGTAGAGGATTACTGAAAAATGTCCCGAGTAACGCACGCTGCAAACGTGCCAGAAATAACCGACGAGCCGCCCGAGCGGATGAGTTTTTCGGACCATCCGAACGTGAAAGGCGTGGCCGGAGCAGTTCAACGTATTTACGAACTTTTCGGCGTGACGGTCACGGAACACTACATCCGGCGGGCCGTCAGTCGACACAGACTTGTTCGTCACGAAATCTGCCACCAAATTCACTTCTCGGACCGGGCACTTTACGACTTCATCGTCATCGGCACCCGAAAGAATTCGAAGGTCGGCGCGTGACCGCGGGACGCATGAACCGGGAAGAATACGAAGCCGGGCTCGCAGAGCGAGAGAAATTTGCCGCGAGCGTGCGCAATCGACCGAAACTAACGCGGGAAGAAATCTGCGCTCGGATCGCCAATCCAAAGCAGCGCATGCCCGTCACCGGGCATCCGATGGACCCGCGGCCCAAGGTCAAGGTAATGACGGAAACCGAAAACATACGGGCTCCTGGACTATCGGGAACACCGAGACTCGCCACCGAGCATCAAATCAGCGCTGTTTCGAATGCGATGATGAACGGCGAACGCTTCCCCGTGGCCGAAGGACCACCGTGGCAATCCACTGTTGCGAAGGCCGTGGAATCGTATGCGTATTGGTTCGAGAGCGCACCGGATCGGAAGCCAATCGGCTACGACATGCCGCCAACTGATCTGGACGAGTACGAACGACGATGGAATGCACGACCGCCAAAGCTCGGCCTTTTCGTGCAGGACAATTTGCCGCTAACTCACGACAACCACGACGCGGTGGCCGAGGGACTGATTCCGCCCTGGAATCCGGCCGGCGAACTGGACATATCAGTCGTCATTTCAACGAGCAGGCCCGGCCACCGATGGCTCGAACGAGGGACTACCACCGTCGAAACCGTCATGGATGAAGTTCGCGACGATCAGCATTGCGATCTCGGTTACGGATGCTGCACTGCCCGAAGTCGTCCGAGTTCTTTCAACGTATTTCCGTTCAGTTTTGGCGATTTGACGGTGATTACGCACGGTTGTCGAGATTGTTGGCAACAATGGGTCAACGAACAAATTCCCGAACCGCCGGACGAATTGATCTGTGAAACGGACATCGAATAGCGCCGAATCGGTACGCATTCGGCGTACGAAT
>CALMVM010000025.1 GCA_937873255.1 uncultured Verrucomicrobiota bacterium
ACCCCCGTGCGGGTGTGGTGGAACTGGTAGACGCGCGGGTCTCAAACACCCGTTCCTTCGGGAATGTCGGTTCGATTCCGACCACCCGCACCACCATTCTCAGCGAAAATATTGGTTGTCCATGAAGTTGGTTTTTCTACGGTCTCTTTCTACGGTCGAGGTGAGAAGTTGCTCAAAACGGTGAAAAGCCATGCAAACGGTTTTGACGTATATTCACCCGCAGATCAACGAATTACGCCGGAGATGCAAGGCAGTGAAAAGCTATGCAAATCCCTGTTTTAGAATTTCAAGACCACTTACCATTTGGTGAGGTGAATCCGACCGGCCCGCTTTGCGCGTTTCTTCCCCGGTTCCTCTCACCGCAAATCATCCCTATGGAAATCAGCCGCCGCCGCTTCCTGCAAACCTCCTCCGCCACCGTCGCCGCCTCGCTCGCGGCGCAGGGGCTTTCGCCGCTCGCCGCCCTCGCCGCGGACGAGACCGATCCACTCCCGCTGCTGACCGACCCGCCGGCGGGCCAGACCCGCCACGGCGACATGCTCTACCGCCGGCTCGGCCGCACGGGCGAGAAGGTGTCCCTTGTCGGCGTGGGCGGCGCGCACCTCGCCGGTCCGTCCGAGGAAGAGGCGATCCGCATCGTGCGCACGGCGCTGGACCGGGGCGTCAATTTCCTGGACAACTGCTGGGACTACAGCGGCGGCAAATGTGAGGAACGCATGGGCAAGGCCCTACGCGACGGCTACCGCGCCAAGGCGTTCCTGATGACCAAGATCGACGGCCGCGACCGGGCCACCGCCGCCCGGCAGATCGACGAGAGCCTCGCGCGCCTAGGCACGGACCACCTCGACCTGCTCCAGCACCACGAAATCCTGCGCGAAAGCGACGCCGACCGCATCTTTGCGCCCGGCGGGGCGATGGAAGCGGTCGTCGCCGCGCAGAAGGCGGGCAAGGTGCGCTTCATCGGGTTCACCGGGCACAAGGACCCGTCGATGCACCTGCACATGTTCGAGACGGCGGACAAGCACGGGTTCCATTTCGACACGGTGCAGATGCCGCTCAACGTCATGGACGCGCACTTCCGTTCTTTCGCGCGGGCGGTGGTGCCGGCGGCGAACAAACGCGGGACGGCCGTGCTGGCGATGAAGACGCTCGCCTTCGGCCTCATCCTCAAAAGCAACACGGCCGACCCGGTCGAGTGTCTGCACTACGCGATGAGCCTGCCCGTGGCGACGGTCATCACGGGCATGGATAAATTCGAGCGGCTCGACCAGGCGTGCGAGGCGGTGCGGACGTTCGCGCCGCTGGACAAAAAACAGGTCGCGGCGCTACTCGACCGCACGCGCGAGGCGGCGGCCGAGGGCAAGTTCGAGAAATACAAGATCAGCGAGTATTTCGACGGCACGACCAAACACCCGGAGTGGATGGGGTGAGGTTCTTGCGAGTTGTACGCGGTCGGGGGTCGGGGTAGGATGCAATTCCCATGAATGCCCAGATCACCACGAGGAGTCCCGAAGTGCTCGGCGGCGAGTTGGTTTTTGCTGGTACGCGCGTTCCGCTCAAGAGCTTGTTCGACCATCTGGAGGCCGGAGACTCTGTCGAGGAGTTTCTGGAAGGATTTCCGAGCGTCAAACGTGAGCAGGTAGTGATCCTACTCGGAGAGATCAGGACGCAGGTGCTCGCTGGCGCGTGGTAGGGTGGTTCGCATGCGCATCCTGCTGGACGAAAACCTGGATTGGCGGCTGCGACGTGACCTGCCCGGAGAGTTGGTGGAATCCGTCCCGCTGATCGGTTGGGAGGGGACCAAGAACGGAGAATTGCCGCGCAAAGCCGTCGAATCAGGTTTCGATATCCTGGTCACGATGGATGGCAACCTCGTTCATCAGCAAAATATCGCGCGGCAGAAATTGGCCGTGGTTGCTTTACGGGCATCGACGAGCCGGTTGGCGGACACCCGCCCCCTGATGGCGCAACTCCTGGCGATGCTTCCCCGGATCAAACCCGGAACACTCACTTTCTTGGAACTCGGAAGCAGCACATAGAGTCCGTACCGCTTTGAGCACTTGGCTTTCCATGGAAATCGAACGCAAATTTCTCCTCGCTTCTCTGCCACCTGGACTGGACGGCGCGCCCGCGCACGTCATCGTGCAGGGTTATCTCGCCCTGACTCCTGAAGGGGTCGAGGTGCGCGTGCGTTCCAAGGGCGGGAAACATTATCTGACCGTCAAGCACGGCGGCGGCCTGTGCCGCACGGAGGTCGAGCTGCCCTTGCCCGCGCACGAGTTCGACGCGCTCTGGCCGCTGACCGCCGGCCGCCGTTTGCGCAAGGTCCGCCGCGAGTTGCCCGGCCCCGACGGGTTGACGGTCGAGATCGATTTCTACGAGGACGCGCTCGCCGGCTTGCAGGTCGCCGAAGTGGAATTCCCCGACGAGGCGGCGGCGGGGCGTTTCCGACCCCCGGAGTGGTTCGGACGCGAGATCACGGGCGACCCCGCGTACCGCAACGAAACCCTCACGCGGGTCGGTCTGCCCGGCGCGGAGAACGCGGAATCCTAACGGAAAACGAATGACTTGAGGAGCGCGCCGGTGTCGCCGTTGACGCCCACGTCGCCGGCGCTGTGCATCTCCGGCTCGTACGAACTCGACAGGATCGTGATGAGCACCCCGTCCGGCCCGGTCGGGGGCGCGACCAGGATGAAACGCACCCACATCGTCGCGTCCTTGCCGCTCTTGTCCTTCTTCGAGCCCTCCGCGCTGTACTCGTAGGCGCTGTAGCCGTTGATCGTCGTCGCACCCTGCGAGGTGCGGCGCAGGTTGGGGAAACCCTTCTTCATCCCCGGCTCCAGTTGCGGGCCGATCATCGGGCCGATGAGCGCGAGCGCGGAAACCGCCGTCTGATTGGGCGGTGCGTGGAAGCTGCCGCCGTTGAACTGCTCGGTGGTTTCGGAGCTGCCGTTGACCGTGCGCGGGTGCTCCACCTCGATGAAGTTGTTTTTGTCCTGCGTTCTGGTCCCCCACTTCATGGTCCAGGCCTGCGGATAGTCGAGCCTGAAACCGACGAAGTGCGCCGAGCGGTCGCCGGTGAGGAAATCCGACTTTTCGTTGAAGTAGACAATGAGGTCGGTCCGCGGCGTGGGTGTCGGCGCGGGAGTGCTGTCAGAGTTGTAATAACTCGAGATGTGGGCCCACGGGGCCTCGCGGGTGTCCCACCAAGCGAAACCGAGG
>CALMVM010000026.1:0-1563 GCA_937873255.1 uncultured Verrucomicrobiota bacterium
CCAGCCAATAGGGGAGGTTCATGCCGTCGGCGGTGGTCCATTTCGCCAGTTGCGTGTTCCAACCCGGGCCGCCGAACCACCCGAGCGTCTTCTGCGTGCCGTGGACGAAAAACACCGTCGTCAGCACGAGTCGGAGCACCGTCGGCGCGAGGCTGTTGATCGTGGCAAGGAGGCGGTAGACCGGGTACATGACGCGACGGGAAGCCGGCGGAGCCAGAGACCATGCCGGATGCGGCGCAAAAGGGAAAGCAGAAATGCGGAACGCGGAACCAGAGCAGAAAGGCGGAACGCCCGGCAGCAGACCGGGGTTGGAGGGCAGCGTCCGTCCACCGAGATCAAACCTGTCGGCGCGGAAGGCCGGGAAGCGGAAATCGGGAGCTCCGTTCTCTGTGGTCCCAAGTTCCGAGTTCCCAGTTCCGAGTCCCCAGTTCCGCTTACTTCTTCTTCGTTGCCGCCGACCCGGTCGGGGCGACGAGTAGTTCGCGGCCCTTGTAATCGATTGTCACCATGCCGTCGGTGATCTTCTTGACCGACACGAACGTTTGCGCCCCCGGCGCCCCGCCGGGCACGAGGATGCGCTCGCCAATCGCCTTGACCTGGCCGTTGATCACCGCCAGCGCGCCGGCGGAATCCAGCGAGATCGAGGTCACCGTGAACTGGTCCGCCCGCACGTCCACCACCGGCGCTTCGGTCCGCGCCACGGCCACCGGGGCCGACGGCACCCAGCCGATGGGCCAGAACGGATTGCGGCTGTCGGTCGGCGGCGGCGTGAACGACGAAACGTTCTTGAGCGCGTATTCCTTGCCGGAATTGCGGCCGGGCGTCCCGGCGGGCGTCTGCGCTCCGGCGCGGCCGGCGGCGAAAACGGCACAAAAGGCGGCGGCGGCGTAGGTGGGAAGGTGGCGGCGGTTCATTTCAGGAGGGTCAGGAGGTTGAGCGAGACACGCTGCTTTTCCGGGGCGTCGGCCTGGGTGGTGATTTGCAGGCGGGTGATCTCCACGAGTTTTTCCTCGTTCTCCAGGCCGGCCAGGGAGATGCCGAGCGCCGTCGCGCCGATCTGCGGGATTTCGAGCGTCCAAGTGGCGTTGCGATAGTCCTTCATCACCGAGTCCGTGCCGGCGTCGATGCCGTTGCTGCGCACGTTGATGCCCTTGACGTTGTGGCGCGTGAAGTACGCGTTCATGCGCGGCGGGAACCACGCGATGGGCGCGCCGTCGGGGATCATGTCGTTGACCTGCGCGAGGGTTTCCTCCGCGGAGCGCGACTGTTCCTCCACGCTGGAGGAGCGTTTGACGGTGCTCTTGGCCTTGGCGATGTCCTTGTCGAGGTTTTCGATGTCCTTGGCGTAGTCGCGGTCCGCCTTGTTGAGCCCGGCGATCAGGAACGTGAAATAACAGTAGATCAGGCCGACCATCATCAGCGAACTGAGAATGATTTTTTGAAGCTGGTCCTTGGTGAATTTTTTCATGGTTCGTTCAGGATTTCTTCTTGCGCGGCTCCGGCGCGGGGGTCTCCGCCGGGACGGCGTGCGGCTTGGTGAAAAGCACCTCGATGGTGAAGCGC
>CALMVM010000026.1:1573-2983 GCA_937873255.1 uncultured Verrucomicrobiota bacterium
GCCGACGCTGACGCTCGACGCCGTGTCGTCCAGGCTGCGGAAACTGCTCGTGGCCCCCGGGAACTGCTTGCCCATCTGCGTCGTGATCGCATCGCGGAACTGGTCGGCGGCGATGCGCGGCACCTCGCCGGCGACGATGCCTTCCAGGAGCACGGTGATCTTGTCGGCCTTTGGGTCGTTGTTGCCCGTGAGATTGACGATCTGCACGTTGGGCGGCACGGTCTTGAGCAGGCCGTCGAGCACGGGAGCCCAGTAGAAGCGGTTTTCGATGCGCTTGCTGACGGCGTCGGCCATCGCCAGCTTGGCGCTGAGTTCGGCCTCGCGGGCGGCGGCGCTCTTGGCAGCCGGTTCCTGTTTGGCCCACTCGGCCTGTTTACTGCGCAGTTCGCTGTGCACGCTGCTGGTCTTGGCGGCGCGGACGGCGTAGTACAGGACAAAGAGCATCGCCACCGCGCCGAGGGCGTAGAAGCCCAGTTTGAGCGGATCGCGCTTGCGTTGCTGGAGCAGGAACTGCTCCTCGTGCAGGAGATTGAGAGTCAGAGGCATAAGAAAAGAACTGCAGAAGTCAGAAGTTCAGAGGCAGAAGTTCATAGGCAGAAGGGAATGGTGAGAGTTCGGAAGTTTGATTGTTTCCTTTCTGGACTTCTGCCTTCTGCATTTTCTTCAGACCATCGCGGCGGCGGTGGCGGCGGTGGCGTTGGCGCGGTCGATGGGCAAACCGGGTGACTCGGCGGCGGCCGGTTCGTCGGCGGTGGCAGCGGCGGACGACGCGGGCACGAGCAGGTCGAGCGCGGCCCCGGCGGCGATGTTGAGGTGCGTGCGCTCGGTGTCGAAGGCCGCCGCCTGCGCCTTGGGCAGGTCGATGCTGCAAGTCTGGAACGGGTCCCAGGTGTCGCAGGCAATTTCCAGTTCGTCGCTGAGGATTTGCAAGGGCATGAGCGCGCGCACCAGCCCGCCCGAGAAATACACCCGGCTGATGGGCTCCTCGCGCTGGCCCTCGAAGAAGCCGATGGAGGAGCGCAACTCGCGGGCGAGGAGGGTCAGCGAAGAACGCCCGGCTTCCACCATGCCGGCGTCGTTCTGCTCGATGAGGGTCATGGCCGATTCGCGGTCGATGCCGCCCTCGGCGGTGATGGCGTTGAGGAACTGGTCGCCGCCGTAGTCGATGATGCGCGCGAGCACGAGTTCGCGCTTGGCCCCGACGATGACGCGCGTTTCCGTGCGGCCGATGTCCACGAGCACGAGCGCCTCGCGGGCGAACACGTCGCCATGCGAGAACTCGAAGGCGTTGTAATTGCAGATGGGCGCGAGCTGGAGGCGGTCGAGGCCGAGGCGGTTTTTGCTGAACGCCTCGCTGGCGCGGGCAACTTCCTCGCGCGGCGCGCCGCCGACGAGGTAGCGCGACGTGGG
>CALMVM010000027.1:0-8601 GCA_937873255.1 uncultured Verrucomicrobiota bacterium
GGCCGTAGTTGTTCGAGCAGTTGGTGGTGACCACCGGCAGCCCATAAGTGTGGAAATACGCCCGCGCGAAATGGTCGCTGCCCGCTTTGCTGGCCGCGTAGGGGCTGTTGGGCGCGAAGGGCGTTTCCTCGGTGAAAGCCGGGTCATCACTGGCGAGCGTGCCGTAGACCTCGTCCGTCGAGACGTGCAGGAAGCGGAAAGCGCCGGCCGTCTCGGCGGGAAGGTTTTTCCAGTGGCGGCGGGCGGCTTCGAGCAGCCGGAAAGTTCCGAGCACGTTGGTGACGAGGAAATCCTCGGGGCTGTCGATGGATCGGTCCACATGGCTCTCGGCCGCGAAGTGGACCACCGCGCCGAACGCGTGTTCTGCGAAGAGATTCGTCAAGAGTCCGGCGTCGGTGATGTCGCCGTGCACGAACGAGTAAGCCGGATGCGCCTCCAGGTCAGCGAGCGTGGCGGGGTTGCCCGCGTAGGTGAGCTTATCAAGGTTGACCACGCGCGCCGTGTGGTCGGCGGCAAGGACGTGGCGCACGAAGTTCGAGCCGATGAAGCCCGCGCCGCCGGTGATCAGGATCGTGGAGTTCGATGGCATGATGGAAAAAAAGCGGAAGAACGATTCCTGGTGTGGTCACAGGTGAAAAGGAAAACGTCGGGGAACGCCACCCGACCCGGAGCAATCGACGAGCCCGGAAACCACCGTGGCCCAACGAACGGCCGGCCGCGACCGGCGGCCGCGCCGGACGAGACCGCGCCTTGTCATTCCGCCCGCCATTTGCGCAAAGCCGTTTCGACCGCCTCGTGCACCTCGGTCATGGCGATGCCCGCGTTTTGCAGTTTGCTGGTATCGAGCAGGCAGTTGCTGCGCGGGGTCTTGGCGGCTTTGGCCATGAACTCCTCTTCGTCTTTGAAAAATTGGAAGTCCTTGTCGCACACGCCGCTCTTTTTGATCAGGTCGACGACCTCGCGGGTGGTGACGTGGCCGGGGTTGGTCACGTTGTAAGTGCCGGCAGGCAGGCGCTGCCGCCACGTCTCGAAGCACGCGCGCACGAACTCGTCGAGCTGGCTGAGCGAGTTGGAGGCTTCGAGCAGCGAGGCGTAACGCATCACCTTGGTGAGGTAGTTGCGCGGGCTGTCGATCTCGTTGAAGGGAATGCGCAGCCGCCACACGTAGCAATCCGCCGCCCCGGTGAGCACTTCCTCGCCCAACGCCTTCGTGCCGCTGTAAAAGCTGCAATGGTTGGTGCGGAACGAGAAGTTCGGCGCGTCGTCCTCCCGGAAGCCGCCGCCGCCGGGGCGCTCGCCGGTGTAGATGCAGCCGCTGGACACGTGGCCCCACGCCGTGCCGGTACGCTCGCATGCCTCGCGGATGCGCCCGGGCAGGACGGCGTTGCCGAACACACACGCGGCCTTGTGGAGCTCGCAGGCATCCACGTTGGGCTTGCCGGTGTAGCCGGCGGCGTTGACGACGAAGTCGGCCTTCGTGCTGGCGAGCAGGTCCGCCAGGGCGGCGACTTCGGTGTAATCGACCTCCTTGCGCGCCACGTTGCGGAAGGGCACTCCCTGTTCGCGGAAAAGCTGCTGGAAGGCCTGCCCGACGTAACCCGATCCACCCAGAAGGACAACCATGGGGCGGAAACTGCCACAAGCAGCTCAAAGACAGAAGAAAAATCTTCCGACCGGGAATCGTTTTGAACCGGCGGACGGTCCTGGCCAAGGGGAAAGCGGCTTCATCCGAGAAGGCCGCAGGCATCCTCCAAGCCGATGTTGACACGACGATGAGCGATTAATGAAATGGCGGTCCGGGTCCCGCCGGGCACCCCGCGGTCCGGGTGGGTCCTGCCGGGACCGACTGTCGCACGCGGACATCGCAGACTCATGATTTCACAACGCACCTCAGGACTCAATGCCATCCTGGCACTCTGCCAGTTACTGCTGACGGCGTCCCTGTTCTGGGTGGAATTGGCGGCCGTTCTCGTTCTGGGCAAGAGCGATGTGGTTTCCTGGCATGCTTACATGGTCTTTTGCGCGGTGGCACTCTTCGGCTTGGTGTTGGAGATGCTCAGCAAAAAACGGTTGGAAACAGGCAGTATCCACCGCGATTTCGTCGGCGCGCACCGGCTCAGTTTCCGACAGACTCTCTTCGGTATCGGCCTGCTCTTGGTGTACGTGGTCGGTACAAAAGATGCCGCCACGCTTTCCCGCGCGTTCTTCAGCGTCTTCGTGCCGTCACTTTACGTGATGCTTTTTGTGACCAACCGGTACTTGCCGCGCTTGCTCGGCCAGCGCTTCTTCGGAGAAAAACGCTGGGAGCCGACGCTCCTGGTCGGCCGGGCGGCGCGGATGGAGGGGCTGCGCCCCTGGCTGGAGCGCAAAACCGACGTCGGGTTTCGCACGATCGGTATTCTTTGCGACGACGACCCCTGGGAACTCGAACATTGCGGCTACCCACGGTTGGGCGGCACGCACGAGATGGTGGAGGTCGTGCGCCGGCTAGGCGTTACCCAGGTCATCCGCACGGAGATGCCCGCCACGGCGGACGAGCAGCATTTTTTCGTGGAAGCCTGCGACCAGCTCGGCGTGCGCCTGCTCGTGGTCGCCAACCTGCCCGAACGCTGGGGCCGGCCGCTGACGTTCATCGACGACGACGGCATGCGCTTCATCGGGCTGCGCGAGGAACCGCTCGAAAACCCATTCAACCAACTCATCAAGCGCGCCATCGACCTGGCCGTCTCGCTGCCGGTGATCCTGTTCATCCTGCCGGTGACGAGCCTGATCGTGTGGTGGTTCCAGTGGCGGCAGTCGCCCGGCCCGGTGTTCTTCCGCCAGAAGCGCGCGGGTTTGCAGAACCGCGAGTTCGAAATTCTCAAGTACCGCACGATGAAGGTCGATCACGGCGTGGAAGCCAAGCAGGCCACCAGGGGCGACAGTCGTATTTACCCGGCCGGGCAATGGTTTCGGAAACTCTCGGTCGACGAGTTGCCGCAGTTTTGGAACGTGTTTGCGGGCCACATGAGCATCGTCGGCCCGCGCCCTCACTTGATTGAGCATAATTCGCTGTTCGCCCGGCAATTGGCGAACTACCAGGTGCGAACCTTCGTGAAACCAGGCATCACAGGTTTGGCCCAGGTGCGGGGACTGCGAGGCGAAGCCAAGAGCACGGAGGATATTGCCCGGCGCATCGCGGCGGACATCGAGTATTTGGAGAACTGGCGGCCGGCCCTGGAGATTTCCATCATCCTCCAGACGGTCCTGCACGTCATCAAGCCGCCGAAGACGGCGTATTAAGAGCCTGTGGTGACGCCGACAGCCTTCCCTATGAGCGAAGAACCGACCGAGGCATTCCGGCGCAAGATCGCGCGCAAGTTCGCGCTGCGGCGCTGGGTGGGCGAACTCTACGTCGGTAAGCGCATGAAAATGCATGCGCTCTCCCGGCGGCTCGACGATCTCCGGCCGCCGGAAGGCGGACGCGTTCTGGAAGTCGGCAGCGAGGACGGCTGTTTCACCGAATGGATTGATCGCCGTTGGCCGGAAGTGACCGTGGAAGGGCTGGAACAAGACCGCGCGCACGCCGAGAGCACCCGACGCTGGGCGGTCGAACACGGGCGGACGCCGAAACTCTCCTTCCGCCAGGGCGATTTGCGCCAGCTCTCTGCTCCCGGGCAATACGACGTGATTTTTTGCCTCGACGTGCTCGGCTACATCCCCGACGACCGGCAAGCGGTGCAAGCGTTGGCGGCGGCGCTGAAGCCCCGCGGACGGCTGGTCGTGCATCAGCCAAATATTCGCTACCGACGATTTTCGGGACAGGTGCAGGAGGTCTCGCCGGAACTCGCGGGTCAAATCACCGTTGGACACCTGCGGCACGGATACGCGCCGGAGGGTTTGCGCGCGCTATTAGAAGACGCGGGCGGGTTGCAGGTCGAGAGGCTGGAACCCTGGCATGGTCGTTTTTCGGACCTCGCGCACCGGGTATTCCTTGCGATGGAACATCCCGCCGTTTTGCGGTTTGTCGCGTTGCCAATTGTCGATCTTCTCTGGTGGCTGGACCAACGGTTGCCTGGTCCTCACGGCAACACGGTCTTTGCGGTCGCACGGCGGCCGGCGGGATCATAACCGGGCCTGGGTCGAACGCGGATGACCTCGATCATCCCCGATGTCGCCGCTTGCTTTGCATCCACCGGGGAGCGCCGTCCAAATCCCGCCTCGCTCTACTTGTCCGGAGATGCGTCGTTCACCGCGAGCCGATATCCGGCGGCCGCTGGCCGGAGTTCGCGATCGATTCCGTCCGGTCGCAGCGCCGTTGAACGTCGTCGGGCGTGAACAATCCGTACGATGAGGGTCTGGATCGTTGGCCGTAGGCCTACATCACCTGTCCTGCCTTTTGCTGCGTCGCGTTTTTATGGGACGGCCTCCTGCGAAATGCGAGATTCGTTCGGGAAGGGTGGGTTTTTGCGGCAACTCGCGCAATGATTTAAGAATCGTCGGGAATTTTTGTCCATTCTTTGCGAACCGTTGGTGGACGGACGAAAACTTCCTTTGGCGTTGTCCGGGAGATGCGGTCGGGTTCGCGCGGCACCTCTTGAAGGATCGCAGTCGGTTGCGATCAGCCCGCTGATCCGATGATCCGCGCCATCCTTTTGGTTTCCCGCATGCTTCTCACCCGGCAAGACCTGAATGACGTGCGTCAGTTGCTTGGCGATGGCCGGGCCGCTGAGTTGGCGCGGATCGAAATCAGCAGCGTTAGTTTGGGGGCCGCGCTGGAATTGGCCTGCTACGGATGGGAATTGCAACAGCGCGAGTCGCCCCTGGTGGACGCCGGGTTTTTAGTGGAAATACGCCACCGGTTCCCCCTGCTGGCTCGGGCGCACTCGCTGCTTCGCGATCCCGGGACGCGCGGTTCGGTGGAACCTTTCGCCTCACCCGAAATCGAACTCCACGCCGTGCATGGCGGCAGCTTGCAGAGCAGCGACTGGCCGCTTTTCTTCCAACGCTTCAGCCGGACGTTGCGCCGGCAAGGATTCGGCGCGCGGTTCGCCGACGCGTTCGCGGGCGCGTTCGGCGAGATGGCCGACAACGTGGTGCAGCACGGCGCTGAACGGGGGCAGCCCGCGAGGTGCCGTCTGGCGGAGGCAATCGCGCGACCCGTTCCCAAATCGAAAACAGGCGTGCCGGTGCGACCGTGCGCGCCTGCATGAAATCGGCCAACGCCTCCTCCCTTTTGGGCAACCTGTTTGTGCGGATCGGAAACCCGGCCGTTTCCGACCGGGTACTGCCGCCGCCATGCACCACCGGGCAAATGGTCCGCGGCGGCGCTCGTCATCTGATCGGAGGATCGACTTTTCGCACGCTCACAATTGGAGGCGTTCTCTCCGCTCCGACAGCAAAGCCGAGTATGCCTCCTTGCTCTTCGTGGAAAGAAAACTCGCGGCAATCAGCTCGCCCCAGCGCGGAAACGCCGCCTGAAACCGTTGGACGACAGCGGTCTGCACGGCAGGGTTGAGTTGGAGGCGTTCAGCCGCGTAATAGCCGAACAGATCGTTGCGTGTGAGGCGGGATTTTTTGCCGCGAATCGGCAATGCCATCTCTTCCTGTGGATTGCGCAGGGCAATCGATGAATTCACCAAGTCGTAGCCCGGCGTCAGGCTGACCCGCTCCTTTTCGCTGATCAGCGAAAAATTTTCAGGTGCATGTCCTCGTTGCCCATGAGGAAAGAGAAAAGGGGCGCGCAAAAAGTTTCACCCGCTCGATGGCGGGAAAGGTGCAGAAGCGATCCATGAGCGCAGCCACTTTTTCCATGGAGGAATTGTACTTGGTATCACGGCCCTCGCCCGAGAGTTGCGCGAAGTCCTCCACCGGCAGGCGCTCGCGCCCCACGCGGTCGAACCGCTTGACGAAGTAAGTGAGCGAACCGTCTCTCGCCCGCACCAGGCCGTGCAGCGGCACGGCGATGCCGACCGCGGCAGCCAGACGCATCGAGAGGTCCTCGTTGGCGGGCATCTCGGCGAAGTTCCGGTTCGGTGGTTTGAGGATGAACCGCCCCTCTTTGTCCACCAACTCGAACCGGCCCGCGCGCACCTTGAGCACGGCGCTCAACTTGACCTGCACGCCCTGGATAGACATCTTGCCCGCCCGCTCGATGGCCTGCTGGTGTTGCTCTTCGGCGGTGTAATCCAGGGGAGCGAGCGAGCGGAGCTGGCGGTCGAGCAGCCGCAAGCCCCGCGCGGAATAATCTCCGTCACCATCGAAGGGCTCGTAGGTGATCAGGCAGCGTTTCCTCAGAGCTCCCATACCGTGAGGGCTCCCACCCCGTCCTCGCCGACAGTGACCAGTTGCCGGAAGAAATCCTGGCGGTCGATCTTGCAGCGTCGCAGCATGGCCTCCAACTGTTCGCCTTCGGGCAACAGGCCCTCGAACACCGGCGGGAAACGCTCGAACTCGTAGTCTGTCGGCGCGACGGGCATGGTCAGCGAGACAGGTTTCCCGGCGTAACCCGCTTCGTAGCGGAAGCGCCAGCGCCCGCCGGCGATTTCCTCCAAGGTGCCCGCCAGGACCGCCTGCTGGAAAATGGCGGCCCTTCTCACGGGGATTCTTGCCCCCCGACGCCAGCCTTCCCGTGCTGCTTGCGGATCAGCGGACTGTCAAAATGCATGCTGATGTTCAGCGCATGCAGGATTTTCAGCAGGATATCGTACCGGATGGACGATTTCCCATGCTCCAGGTCAAAGACCGCCGTCTTGCCCACCCCGGCAATTTTCGCCAGTTCGACCCGCGAGAGTCCACTCACCCGGCGATGCGCACGCACGATATCGCTAATCGGTTCCATTATACCGCGATGGCAGTAAAACTGCGTTTGGAGACTCGAATGCTACCTGTTTTGGCTAGCAAGAACAAATGAATTACTGTTCCGGCGGTAATTTCAAGCGTCGTATGATTCCCCAAGCTGTTTGACGGGTTGGTTGACGGGTAATCGCGCAACGCCTCGCCGCTGGCGAATTCGGCTTCTTTCAATCCCCCCCTCCTCCTCCCAGTACAGGAGGCAAATCCGGTCCGCCTCGCGGCGCTTGGCGCGGACGAACTCCTTGGCCTCCTCGCGGAACGCGTGCTGGAGCTGCTTGGCCGAGGGCAGCGGTGCGTGCACGCGCTGCATCGTGCGCATGACCTGCTCGAAGATCCGCGCGTTCTTTTTGGCCGCCCGACGTCGTTCCTCCCAATCCAGGAGCCGTAATTGGTCCAAGAGCGAGCGCGTGGCGTCCAGCGTGCCGTCGTCCGAACCGCCGGCGGGCGACTCCTCGCAATGGGAGGCTGAAGCGCGCCGGAACGGCTTCCGAGCCGACGAGCAGGGTGTGGTCGAAATCTTCCGGAATCAGGGGATCGAGCGCGACCTGCAACTCGCCGACCTGCGCGAGCATGTCGGCCGGCAGCAGGCCGGTTTCCTCCTCGCTATCGTCCCGGTAGAAACGGAAGCCTTCCTCCGGCAGCGGCCGGGCGGCCCGCGCCAGGACTCTGTAATGCAGTTCGAGGACTTCTTTCATCTCGGTCGCTGTCCAAGATGCGGATCCGCCCTCCCGAGTCAAAGCAACTCTCTCGCACGCTCCCGTCACCAGAGCAGGGTGAGCGCTGGATACTGCCGGATCAGCGGATCGGGCGTCAACAGGGTCAGGCGATGGGTTCGGGCGACGGCAATCAGCAGACGGTCAAACGGATCGGCGTGCAACGCCGGCAAGGCAGCGGCCGCAATGGCGCTGTCCATTTCCAGAGCCAGGCTCTTGAGTCCATGCAGCCGCGACGCCAAATCCATCCATTCAGCGGGCGGCCGCGGCAGCACCAGCTTGCCCTTGGCTGCCTTCTGGGCAATCTCGAAACCCGAGATGGCCGAGACATAGAGCTGGCCCGCGTGTTTGGAGATGGCCTGCCGGGCGGCGGCGGAGAGCTTCGCCTGATCGCTGGTCAACCAGAGCAGGGTGCAAGTGTCCAAGAGCAGCATGGCGGCCACCTCAGCGCAGGTCGCTCGGCCACTCGTCTTCGGAGGCGGGCTCGGTCGGATCGTAGAGAATGGTGGCCGCCAGTTCCGCGTGCATTTGCAACGGATCGGGATCGGTCGTGCGAGTGTTGGCGGCCCTCATCTCCGCCACCGGCTTGCCGTGGCGGCAAATGATGATCACTTCGCCCCGATCCTCCACGGCGGCCAACAACGCGGACAAGCGACTCTTTGCCTCGTGAGTGTTGACGGTAATCATGCCAGACCAAAATACCGTCTGAGTCTGGTCTAGTCTAGTTTGATTTGACCGGTTTGCGCTTTTTCAGGCCGCGCTGTCGCCGTTGAGGATGTCGAGCACGAAGTTGTCTATCGTCGTCTGGCGCAGCCGGCTGGACATGACCATGCGGCCAAGGGGCGACGCCGCCAGGGCCGCGTTCTCCAGTTCGGCGCGCATCGCCGGCGGCAGGGACGCCAGATGCTGACGCACCCGGGTCTGGTCCTTCTCCCAGTTGGCGTCCTGGTGCGCGCGTTGGGCATCCGGTAGGGCTTTTTTGAGCCGGGCGGGATCCTCCGTCACCCGGGCCTTTTCGGCGCGCAGGCGGGCTTCCCCGGCCAGTTGCGCGTGG
>CALMVM010000027.1:8611-11262 GCA_937873255.1 uncultured Verrucomicrobiota bacterium
TCCGTGATGGCCTTGACCAGCTAGCCGCCCCGGTTGTCGGGAGCGGATTCCCCACCCTTCGCCAACAGGAATTCGAGCACGTCGAGCTGGGTCTGGATGCGCGCGCCGTCCGTTTCGGTCACCAGCTTTTTCGCCTGCGCGCGCGTGATGCCGTGACCGACGAGCCGGCCCTCCAGCGGCGTCACCTCCTCGATCTCCAACGCGAAGGCATCCTGCGTCAGCACCGCCGGGGCCGGCTCCGGCGCGGGTTCCAAGAGCGCGGCGGGATTCGGGCGGGTGAAGTGGATTTCCCATTTGCCCACGCCGTCCTTGGTGAAACGCTCCTCCGGCGGCAGCGGCAGGATGAAACCCACGCCTTCGAGTTCCTTCAAGGCCGGCAGGAGACGGCGCTTGATCTGGCCCACGTCGGTCGTGACCCGCCCCGCCGGGCCGGTCTTGACCGGTCGGCTGAGCCCGATCTTCTCACAGGCGAAGGCTTCCAGCTCGAAAGTCAGCTCGCGCCGCATGAAAAACCGCTTGTCCAGAAAACGGTAGAGCCGCTTGGCGATGGCACCGTCCAAAATGCGGTACACCTGGAAATCCAGCTCCTTGAGGTTGCCCTCCCGGAAGTTTCTGAAAACGATGTCATTCCACTTGAAGACCGAGTACCCATCCCCTGTCAGCGCGCCCTCCTGGCCGGGCCGGTAGAACTCCACCTGTTCGAGGAAATGCAGGCTCACGTCCACCCAGCGGGATTTGTCCGCGCGCCAGGCGTTTTCGTAGTACAGGGTGACGCCCATCCAGCGGTTGATGGACTCCTTGAGGCGGCGGTAATTGTTGGTGTTGATGCTCCAGCCGAGGATGCGCAGCAGCTGATAAGGGGTGAAGGACACCGTCGAGCTGGCGAAATTCTGGATGCGGCTGAGCTGGAGGAGGCCGAGCAGGATTTCGTCGTCGGAGGCGGTGGGCAGGCCGTACTGGTCGCTGGCCGTGATCGTGAGCTTGCGCGTGATGGTCTCGCCGCTGGCCTTGTCGAAGGTCTTGTCCTGAAAAATGATCGTCTTGATCGAGGGATCGAGCCGGCTGCCGATGGCGGAGATGGGGAACTCGGCCAGGTTCAACTCGTCCTTGCCGGCCTGGTAGGTCGAGAGGATGTCCGGGAAAAGCACCTGCGGCACGGATTCCGGCTCCGGTTCTGGCTCTGGATTTCTCGTTTCCATCCCGAAAAAACAACAACAAAAGACAGCCCGTGCTGGGGCGGTCCGTGTTGTTGTTAGAAGTTATCTTTCTCATCGCCGTTGGGGCAGAGTCACTTACAGAATATTTTCTGCTTCAAATGACAATAGGGTCAAGATTTTTCTGTCTCAAATGACAATATTCTCTGCCTCAAATGACAATAGTCGCGCGGATTTTTCTGTCTCAAATGACAATAGCGGCGGGCGAGGCGTTGGCGTTTGTCGCGCTCTTTTCTGTCTCAAATGACACTAGCGGCGTTCGCCCTCCCGGCCGCACCTGCGCGATTTCTGTCTCAAACGACAATAACCAGTGATGGTTCGGCCGAAATTGGCCGGAGAGAGCCAAACGGATGCGGAGATGGCGGTAAATAGAGTCTGCCGCACCTTTCCCGGAGCCTTGGGAACCGGGTTTTCTGTCTCAAATGACAATGCCGCAGCCCTTTTTCCGGCGCATCAGCCACGATCTGCGGCGACCAGTACCGCTCCATTTCGATGCGGTGGCGGATCATTGCGCAGACACCGGGGCCGTATTGTCATTCGAGACAGAAAACCGGCTTCCGACGCGAAGCCGCCCACGCGCGCGGCCTCGGGGAATCGCCGGCGGCTTGCCGGAGGACAGACGGTCTGGTAGCCTCGCGGTCATGACCTGGGAAGAAGTGTGCGACAATCCGCTCTTGCAGGACCTACCCTTCAAGATCGAACTCAGCAAGTGGGGCAACATCGAATTGAGTCCAGCCAGAAGCCGCCACGGGGAGTAACAGGCAGAGATCGCCCATTTGCTGCGAGTGCTGAAACCGGACGGCGTCAGCATCACGAAAGTCGGCGTGGACACCGCCGAGAACACGAAAGTGCCCGACGTGGTTTGGGTTTCGTTGGAACGCCGCCGCGCCGTGCCGCACGAGATTTTCTGGACCCGCGCCCCGGAAATCTGCGTGGAAATCATCTCGCCGAGCAACTTCCTGGAAGAACAGATGCACAAAGGCCAACTCTATTTCCGGGCCGGGGCCAGAGGAGTTCTGGCTGTGCGATGAACGCGGTGCGGTGCAGTTTTTCGATGCGGCCGGCCCGCTGGAACGTTCGCGTCTGTGCCCGGAGTTCCCGGTGAAGGTCGAAATCCCGGACTGAACGCGGACTTCCTCCTTGTCATGCTGCCGCGCCGCGCGGTCTTACCACGGGCTGACGCTCGACGAGGCGTTCAAACCCATCCGCGAACAGGGGCACTTCCGGCCGGTGCCGTGAACGAATCCTCTCGCTGGGCGAGGCGCTATCGTTTGGTCTTCCGAACGCTCCGGGACGCAGTGGGGGGCCGGCCCGGCGCCTCCTTCTTTTGCGGCGGCCGGATGGCCTGCGCGGCGGCGGTCTTTCGCGCCGGGCGGGCGCGGGCTGCCGGCCGGGGGGTTTTGGCTGCGGCCGGCATCGGTTTGCCGGCCGTGGCCC
>CALMVM010000027.1:11272-14243 GCA_937873255.1 uncultured Verrucomicrobiota bacterium
TGCTTTCGTCGAGCGTGTTCGCCGCACCCACGGTGGGTGCGGCCAGATCGTTCGTCACCGCAACGGCGGCCGACGTGATGAGTTCGGCGTGATCGACCCCGCGCAAGGTAAAGAGCAGTTCCGGCTGCCCGTCCAGCCGGCTGCCGACCCCGTAGAGCGTCGCGGCGACGTGTTTGCAAAGGCCCGCCGGGTCGGGACAGGAACATCTCAGGCGGATTTCCTCCGGCCTGGGAAATAAGCCTGTGTCCTGGCGCGTGACGATCTCCATGACGGGGCCGGACAGCCGTCCCCGCAAGAGGTCCAGGAGCGAACCGACCTTGCCGGCGCACTCTCTTTTGAGCCGGGTCCAGACGGTTTTTTCCAGGGGGTCGACTTGAATCCCGATTTCGTAGAGATGCGTGCCGCTGACCAGCGCGCGAATCTCCCCCCGGGCCATCTGCAAATCGACCACCGCTCCCTGGCGCAGGTAGCTGCGGCCGCGCGGCAGGCGCGAGGCATAATCGCTGTAGCGTTCCAGGTTCCGGCACCACGCCTGGCCCCAGAAACTCTCCGCCACCGACCGGCCTGCCGGCCGCACGGGCGAGAGCTTGCGTCCGGCCTTTTCGAGTCGGCGTGCGTCGCTGGCGGCCCGCCGGCGTTTCTCGTCGGCGCTGACGTAATCGCCGAAATTTTCCCAGTCCCAAGCCATACTCAGGGGGCGGCTGATGCCGGCGATCCATCAAACACCCTTTCGTCCTGACAGACGCTCGGCGAATTCACCGGGTGTGATGGGTTGAGGTCGGTAGCCGGCGTCGGCCAAGACGGCGAAATGCCGGTCGGTAGTGACCACGAAATCCGCCCCCGCGACGATGGCGCAGTCCACGAATTTATCGTCGTCCGGGTCGGCCGTGATGAGCCCGAAGCGAAAAGTCGGCTCCACTTGAACAATCGTTCCGTGCAGATGTCCGAGCATCTCCAAGAGGGCGGCCACCTGCCGCCACCGTCCCGGACCCGATAGCCGGCTGACGATTTCCTCGTATTCCAGGAGAATTTCTGTGGAAAGCGCCAGTTCCAGGCGGCCGGCGAGCAGCGCCTGCCGGATCGGGGCAAAGGGAACATTCGCACCAAAGAGTTGCAGCAGGACATTGGTGTCCAGGCAGACTCTCACCGGTAAGGCCGTGCGGCGCGCACCTGTGCCAAGGCCGTCTCGATGCGTTCCGGCGTCAGCAACCCACCCCGGCGGTCGGCATCGAACCCGGCATCCAGTTGGGCGCTGAGTTCCTCGGCCTCCAGGGTCGAGAGCACCCGCTCGACGAGTGCCAAATGCGGGGCGTCCAAGGCATCGATCTTCGCGTGCAGGGTAGCTTTGAGTTCGGCTTGGGACATAAAAACAGGTGTTCCGGACTGCCTTTCAGCTTGCCAAGCCCTGGTTGGTTTGGCAAGCGATCCCGCTTTGAATCACCGGCGTGGGCACATGAAAGCAACCTCGACCAAGCAGCGCCTGCGAGGCGATAGCAGCGCGCTTCGGCTGCCGCCCGTCTTGAAGCGATCATTCCTCCACCGCCCGCCGGAAATCAAGCGCCACGAAGCGCAGCAATTCATCGTCGGGCATCTCGGTCAGCCGCGCCGCGTCGCTTTCATCGCCGCCGGCGTCCGCGCCGAGCAACTCCGTGGCGAGGCTTTTCTTTTCCTCGATGAGCGCGTCGATCTTCTCTTCCACCGTCCCCCGGCAGGCGAATTTGTGGACGAGCACGTTGCGCCTCTGCCCGATGCGAAACGCGCGGTCGGTCGCCTGGTTTTCCACGGCCGGATTCCACCAGCGGTCGAAGTGGACGACGTGCGAGGCCGCCGTCAGGTTGAGCCCCGTGCCGCCCGCCTTGAGCGAGAGCACGAAAAACGGCGGCCCGTCATCCCGCTGGAACTCCGCGACGAGCCTTTGCCGCTCCTTGACCGGCGTGGAGCCGTGCAGGACCAGCCCCGCGCGGCCGAAGAGACCCGCCAGGTAATCGGCCAGCGGCGCGGTCATCTCGCGGAACTGGGTGAAGACCAGTGCCTTCTCCTGGCGCGCGGCGATGGGCTCGGCCAATTCGCGCAGGCGCAGGAACTTGCCGCTCTCCTGCGGGCCGTAGCCGCCGTCGTGCAGCCACTGCGAGGGATGGTTGCAAATCTGCTTGAAGCGCATCAGGAACGCCAGCACCAGCCCCCGGCGCTCGACGCTCTCGTCGTCCACGTCGGCGAGTTGGCGCGCCATCTCGCGCACGCTCTGTTCGTAGAGCACCGCCTGCGCCTTGCTGAGCGCGCACCATGCCGTGACCTCCGTTTTGTCGGGCAGGTCGGCGATGATCTTTTTGTCCGCCTTGAGCCGCCGCAGGATGTAGGGGCCGGTCAACAGGCGCAACGGGGCGAACTGCCGCTCCGCGTCCCCGGTGAGCGTTTTCACCAGCCGCTTGAACTCCGTGACCCCGCCGAGCAGGCCGGGGTTGAGGAAATCGAAAAGGCTCCACAGGTCGCCGAGGCGGTTTTCGACCGGCGTGCCGGTCAGCGCGACGCGGGCCTGCGCGCGCAGTTCCTTGACGGCACGCGTCTGCCGGGCGGCGGGGTTCTTGATGGCCTGGGCCTCGTCGAGGATGACCAGCCGCCAGGGAAGTTCGCGCAGGGACGGCAGGCGGGTCAGCAGCGTGTAGGTGGTCACGACGAGGTCCTTGCCGCGCAGGCGGCCGGCGTCGGCGCTGTCCTTGAGGTTTCGGAAGGATGCGCGAAGAAAACCTCCAGGGTCGGGGCGAACCGGGCGAGTTCGTTTTTCCAGTTGGCGAGCAGCGACGCCGGAGCGACCAGCAGCGAGGGCGGCGCGGAATCCCCGGCGCGGGCGGATTTTTCGAGTTGGAGCAGGAGAGCGATGGTCTGGATCGTCTTGCCCAGGCCCATGTCGTCGGCCAGACAGGCCCCGAGTCCGAGGCGGGTCAGGAAATGCAGCCAGCGCACGCCCTCCGCC
>CALMVM010000028.1 GCA_937873255.1 uncultured Verrucomicrobiota bacterium
GAGCTGATGGACGCCTCCTCGGAACTCGGGCGCAAGGTCTTCCCGCCGTCCGATCCCAACCCCAAGCCCCGGCAGATCGGCGAACTGACCATTTTTTCCAAGACCCGCCCGCCGGGGGGTTACACGAAAACCTTCGCCGCCTTCGACCAGGGGCATCCCGAATTCCTGATCCACGTCCGCAAGCTCAAAGACCCGGACACCCTCGAATACGGCCACGCGCGGCACGAACAGGCGAATATTCCCAACACGGAATTCGGCAAGAGCCTGGACTGCCAGTATTGCCACCAGCCCGACACGACGGGTGCGGGCTTCCGCAAGATCACGTTCGAGAGAAACTGCATGGCCTGTCATGCGCTGAGCTTCGATCCCGAACTCGCGCCGAATCTTGCCACGCACGATCCCGGCGTGGTCGTTCCGCACGGCATGCCGGACCAGGCGTTCGCGTATCTGACCGGATTGCGGTCGCAATATTACCTGTACGCGATGCGGCGCACGGGCACGACACCCGCACAGGCGCAGGCGTTCATGGACGATCACATGCAAAAGCTCGCCAACACGTACGGCGTCTCGCCCAACGACCCGTCGGGGCTCATGTCCGCGCTGACGAAACGGGTGTTTTATTACGTCGGCTCGGACCCGCAGGGCAACGGCGGAGCCCGGGGCCAAGAGGTCCGGAATTTCCTCAGTTGCAAGGCGTGCCACCCGGTGGGCGACCAGGTGTTGGGCAAGGCCCCGCCGGTGACGAAACCCATCATCGTGGACCGCTGGCTGGGCGACGGCCGCTTCGATCATTCCAAGCATCAGCAGCAGTCCTGCGCGCAGTGTCATTCGTCTATTCACACCAGCGAGAAGACCAGCGACATCAATGTCCCGACCCAGCGCAGTTGCACCGAATGCCACAACAGCAAACCGGGCGGCGTGGCCAACGATTGTTCGTCCTGCCACGGTTACCACAACGACCCCGCGCGCCGGACGGTCAAGGGCAACGAAATCGTCCCGCTCAAGAGCATCGATCCCGCGCTGCTGGCCAGCATCCCGGGGCATCGACCGACGTTGCGGCAGATGCTGCGGGTGGAGGCGGGAGGGATGCGTTGACCGCCGTCGTGGCTCTGGACAACCGTTTGCCGGTCAGCTACAACCAAACCCGTTCACGGACGCCCGCCCCATGACCAAGTCTCCGTCCGCCGAATCGTACCGCGCGACCCTCGTGCCGGCGCTGCACGAGATTCAGGATACACACGGGTATCTGACGCCGGCCGCGCTCCGGGAATATTCCCAGCGCGTCGGCGTGCCGCTTTACCGCTTGCAGGCGGTGGCGAGTTTTTTCCCGCACTTCCGCCTGTCGCCGCCGAAGAAAGTGACCGTCCGCGTCTGCCGCGACATGGCCTGCCACCTCGCGGGTTCGGGCGGAATGCTCGACGCCCTGCGCTCGCTGGAAGAAGGCGGGCAGGTCGCGGTCGAGGGCGCTTCGTGCCTGGGACGTTGCGACCGCGCGCCGTCGACGTCGGTGGCCGTCGTCGGCGAGCACGGCGAACATTATTACCACGGGCGGTCCGGGGACGATCTGCGCGGCATCGTCATGGGGGCATTGCAATCGTCCCTGCCGCCGTCCGATTCGGACGCGAGCCACGCGGGGCCGTACGGCGTGTCGCGGATCGACGCCTACGACGGCGGGGCGCGCGAATACCTCGCGGTCCGCAAGGTACTCGCCGCCCGCGACGCGTCGCTCGCCGCCGCCGAGGAAATTTTGCGCACACAGAAGAACTGGGATTTCGAGCGCGTGCGGCAGTTTCGCCTCGGCGCGCTCCGCCAACGGCGCACGGATTCGCCGTTGGCCCCGGAAGTGGCGGAAGCGGTGCGCGAATGGTAGACCGGAGACGATTGGGCCGGGAGCCCGGAGATCGGCGGTTGGGCGGGCGCGTTTTTCAAGGAGTTCGATGCCGCCGATCTGCGCGGGCTCGGCGGGGCGGGCATCCCGGCCAGCCAGAAGTGGCAGGACGTGCGCGACGCGATCCGCAGCCTGCGCCGCCGGGGCAGCGACGACCGCGCGTTCATCGTGGTCAACGCCGACGAGAGCGAGCCGGGCACGTTCAAGGACCGCGAGATTTTGCTGCGCAATCCGCACACCGTCGTCGAAGGCGTGATCCTGGCGTGTCTGCTGACGGAAGCGACGCAGGGTTTCATCTACATCCGGCACGAGTACCCGGAGCAGATCGCCGCCTGCGAGGAAGAAATCCGCCGCGCGGGCGCGCTGGGCTTTTGCGGCGCGGACGCCAGGGGGGTGGGCCGGCCGCTGCCGATCTCCGTTTTCGTCAGTCCGGGCGGGTACATCTGCGGTGAACAGAGCGCGCTCATCGAGGCAATGTCTGACCGCCGGGGCGAACCGCGCAACATGCCGCCCAAGCTCGAAACCAACGGCCTCGAAGACCAGCCCACGCTCGTCCGCAACGTGGAAACCTTCGCGTGGTCGCCCTTCAGGC
>CALMVM010000029.1:0-549 GCA_937873255.1 uncultured Verrucomicrobiota bacterium
GCGGGGCCCCGGGCGGGTTGGTGGCGGCGACCATGTCGCGCAGGCGCTGGACGAGTCTGGGCATGATGCTCATCGCCCGTTCGCGGCTGGTTTTTTCCATCTGTCCGAGCACTTGCGGATCGACCGCGACGAGCTTCTGGCCAGCGGGCGATTTGTAGAACGCCGTCAGGTCGCGGAGTTCCGACTCGGTGAACGCCTTGGCGTACGCCTCGACGAACGCCGGGCGTACCGTTTCCCAATTCAGTTCCTTGCCGATGATCGCCCGCGCCTCGGCCCGCATTTTTTTGATGAGATCAGCCTGGTCAACCGATGCGGCAGCCTGCCGGGCGATGCCGTCGCTGATGCGGTCGGTGGCGTCGGCCATCTGGCTGGCGGTGTGGTTGACGAGTTCCTCGGTCTTGCGGGCCTTGAGGAATTCCTCGGCGGCGGCAAGGCGTTTGGGGTCCGGCGCGTCGTCGGCCCGCACGGAGACCGGCAACAGGCCCAGGGCGAACACAGCGGCGGCGAACGGCAAAAAGCGCGGGGATTTCATGGCGGCAGGGAGAAACC
>CALMVM010000029.1:559-13332 GCA_937873255.1 uncultured Verrucomicrobiota bacterium
CACCAGGAACAACGAGCCCGTGACGAGGATCGGCTCCGGCCATTGGCGTGCCTGCTCCAACGCCGTCTCGACCCCCTCCGGCACCGCGCGCGCGCCGATCCCCGGGGCGGCGTGGGCGAGAGAGGAAAGGAGTTCGTCCGGGGTGGCGGTGCGCGGGCTGCGGGTCGGCACGGCGAGGAAACGCGCTGCCAACGGTTCCAGGGCGCGGCAGATCGCGGGTACGTCCTTGTCGCGTAAAATTCCGAGGATGACGGTGGCGCGGTGGTGGTCGCCGTATTCCTCGTGCCAGGTGTGCGCGAGGCGGCGGGATGCAGCGGGGTTGTGCGCGCCGTCGAGGATGATCCGGCCGTTTTCGAGCCGTTGGAAGCGCCCCGGCCAATCGGTTTCGGACAGGCCGCGTCGCCGGGCCTTGTCGCCGACGGCGAGGCCGGCGGCGGCGTTGACGCGCTGGTGGCTGCCGGCCAGGGCGACGGGCCAGCCGGACGGGAGCGGTTCGGCGACGACTTGCAGCGACGCGTTGCGTTCCGCCGCCACGCGGGCGATGACTTCCATCGCTTCCGGTGCCTGCGGGACAGTGACGACGGGCACGCCGGGCTTGATGATCCCAGCCTTTTCGCCCGCGATTGCCGCGAGGGTATCGCCGAGCCACGCGGTGTGGTCGAAGTCGATGCTCGTGATGACCGACGCTGCCGGGGTGACGGCGTTGGTCGCGTCGAGCCGGCCGCCCATGCCGGTTTCCAGCACGATGACCTCCGCGCGGCGCTGGCGGAAATAGTCCAACGCAAGAGCGGTGGCGTACTCGAAGAACGTGGGCTGCGGCTGCCAGTCGGCGGTCATTTCCCGCAGGCGGGTGAGGCCGGCGGCGACGGATTCCTCCGGGATGGGGTAGCCGTCGAGCCGGGCGCGTTCGCGGAAGGTGACGAGGTGCGGCGAGATGAAGAGGCCCGTGCGGTAGCCCTCGGCGCGGCAAACGGCGTCGAGCATCGCGCAGACCGAGCCCTTGCCGTTGGTCCCGGCGACGTGGATGATCCGCGCGCCGCCGTCCGCGCCGAAGTCGAGCGCGCGCAGGAGCCGGCCGATGGTGTCGAGCCCGAGTTTGATGCCGGTCAGTTGCGTGGCGTAGAGCCAAGCGAGGGCGTCGGGGTAGTTCATGCGACGGCTATCATCGCCCTCGCCGCAGAATGCGGTCAAGTGAAGCCAAAACGCCTGCTCAGCGTCCTCTAAGACAGAGGCCAGTGTAATTTAATTGTGCGGTAGGGTAGAAACACTTTCGTCAATATCTGCCCGCTGGAAGACATTTTTTGGCACTTGGGTGCGCCATCTCTGGAGCAACAGCAAAGGAATTACTATCAAAATAACTGCAAGTGCAGGGTACGCAACGTAGTTGAACCACGGTGATTTAAAATCGGGTATCAACGCGCCTACGAACGCGACGGGAATGGCAACAATAAGGATGCCGCCAAAGGCTGAACGGAAACCGTCCGGCGAAGAAGCAATGCGGATAATCAGGGCCAGCAAAAGCCAAGGAACAATTGCAGCTAAGAATTTGAGAATCCACGAGGGTATGGGAAAGGACGATTGCTTCGCCATAACATAATGTCGGAGATCATCAGTCAACGCTCTGTGGATATCGCTCAAATCTTCAGGATTTTGCGAATTTATTGCTTTGGATTGCGCAGCCAATTTATCCAGCAACGCTGACTCCTGATCGATGCGCCCCAACCTGAAATGGCCGGTATAAAACTCGTAGAAGGCCAATCCAGCTATGATGACGAAAATTAGGCCGAGCACGAACAACAGCCTTCGCCAAGTAAACTGGGTTATTAAGCGTTCGAAAAATGCGATGAGTGCTTCAGTCATAAAGCGATGTACACATCACTTTTACATTAGCATAAAAATCGCTCTTTTGCTCGCGTTTTTGTTTTACTCCGCCGCGAAATACCCCAGCAGATTCGCCAACGTCGCGCGCATCTTGCGGCGGTCCACGATCATGTCCACCAGGCCGTGCGCCTCCAGGAATTCCGCCGTCTGGAAACCGGGCGGCAAGTCCTGGTGCGTCGTCTCGCGGATCACCCTCGGGCCGGCGAAACCGATCATCGCCTTGGGCTCCGCCATGATCACGTCGCCCAACGATGCGAAGCTGGCGATCACCCCGCCCGTCGTCGGGTTGGTCAACACCGACACGAACGGCAGCCGCGCCTGCGCATGCAATGCCAGCGCGCCGCTGGTCTTGGCCATTTGCATGACCGCGAACATCCCCTCGTGCAACCGCGCCCCGCCCGCCGCCGACACGATCACCACCGGCAGGCCGCGCTCCGTGGCGGTCTCGATGTTGCGCGTGATCTTCTCGCCGGCCACCGAGCCGAGCGTGCCGCCGAGGAAACTGAAATCCAGCCCGGAAATCGCCACCGCGCGCCCTTCGATCTTGCCGAGGCCGGCGATGGCGGAGTCGCGCAGGCCCGTGCGTTTCTGGTATTCGGCGAGACGGTCCTTGTAGGCGGTGGCGGCGCGGAATTCGAGGATGTCCACCGGCTCCATGTCGGCGTCGGCCTCCTCGAAGCTGCCCTCGTCCAAAAGGTGGTTGAACCGCTCGCGCACGCTGATGGGGAAATGGTGTTCGCAATGCGGGCAAACGCGCTGGTTTTCGGCCAGGGCGATCTTGTGGACGACCTCGCCGCACTCGGGGCAGGCCGTAAACAGGCCGCCGGGAATCTGGAGCTTCTTCTCGCCGCCGGAAATGAAGCTGGGTTTACGAAAAATGGCCATTGGAGGTGGCCGCAACGTAGAAGCGGGCGCGGGAGTGCGCAAGGAGCGTTGCGGGCGGCACGCGGTCCGTGAAACGGAGAGCGGAACTTTAACAGAGACACAGAGGCACGGAGGCCAGAAGAGGGAAAAACAAGAAAAAAAGGACGGAGTGTGATCCGCCCGTCCAAGCTTCTTTCCGTCCTCCTCCGGTCTCCGTGTCTCCGTGTCTCCGTGTTAAAATCAAGACTCGCCCCACGACAGACGCGCCGTTCACCGTTGCGCTGTCGCTACCGTCGGAATCCGGTACGGCTTCCAGAAATCGTCGGGCACCGCATCGGCCACCGCTTTGTACGTTGCTTCGGGCACGGCCGGCATGGTGCCGGCGCGCTGCGGGCCGAAGGGCTGGCCGGTCACGTCCGTGCCTTTGTTGATCGCCAGGTGCGTCTTCGGGTTCACCTTCGCCAGCCAGGCGTCCACGGGGATTGTCCCGCCGAAGCGCACGTTGTTCTCGATGCAGTACATGTCCGTGCAGCCGTCCACCATCCGCAGGTCGTTGTAGACGGCGCGGGCGATGTCGCGCTTGCGCATCCGCATCGCCGCCTGCGCGAACGATCCCGGCGCGGACCGCTCCCTCGCCACCGCGCCGCGCACCAATGCCAGATAAATGTCAAATTCCCTCTGCGTGTTGAACATGGACGCCGTCTCCTTCCAATTCGGCCTCGACGCTTCCATGCGCGCCGCGGCAGCGACGAACGCCGGGAAGTTCACGTCGAACATTGCCCTCACCGTCTCGATCTCCGCCAGCAACGACTCGGGGAGACCCGCCTCGCGCGCATGCGCCAAAGCCGCCTTGAACCCGCCCGGGACCATGCGATCGAAGCGGTCGCTCAACGGCCGCATCAACTCCGCCGAATACAGCTTGTTCAACATCTCCGAGTGCGCGGAGTCAGCCAGCGTGCTGCTCATTGTCGGTGCGATTTTATCCGCCGGGGAAGTGGTGCGGGCTTGGTGTACGATCTCCTCCAGGCTTTCCGCTTCCTTTGCCGGTGCCGGGGTCTGTGCGTCGGTAGGTTGGGGGCATGGCAGGTTCAGGCCGCCAAGCAGAATGGTCAAAAAAGTCAGCCTTCTGACGGGAAAATTTTGTCGGAGCATGCTCATAGGATGTAGGACATCCCAAGGAAGCAGGTTGCAGACCGGCGACGCCCCTATATCCCCGCGTGGATGCCCGGCCGACGCGAGAGGTCCGGCTCGGCCTGACGCAAAATCTCGCGCGTGAGCGGAGCCACGTCCCCCTGGCCGCTGAGCAGATAACGGATCAGGTACAGGAAAGGGTTGCGCTCGCCCCAGTGGAAATACGCGTGCGGCGGTTCCTTGGAACGGTCGCGCAAATACAACAGCAGCGCCGCAATCGCGTTCGGCACGGCAGCGCTTTCCCCGCGCAGGATGCGATGTTTTTCCACCTGCACGCCGGCGACGTTGAGGTCAGCGGAAAACTCGCTCGCGTCACGCACGTAGATTTCCAAGAAAAGCAGCGGCTCGTCGTCGGGGATGTTGTGAACGTCGCGCGCATCGCGTTCCTCCTCGTCGTACTCGGCGCAATCGCAGCGGTGGGGGTGGTTGGCGACGATGTGCAGCGTGCCGCGCGCGTCGAGCGACTCCTGGACGAACCGTTGCGCCGCCTCGTCGAGCACGATGTCGCCGACGCGCAGCTCGGTCGTGCGCCACACGCGCGAAAACAGCGACAGCAGCACGATGGCCCCGATGAACATCGCCGCGATCTTCACGCCCTCGGGCCGCTCGACCACGTTGAGCACCGTCGTGTACGCGAACACCGCCGCGACCGCCGCCGCCGCCAGCGTCCCCGGGTGCAGCCAGCCCTTGCGTTCGCGTTTGATGGAGAGCGTCACGGCCACGGCGGCGCTGGTCATCAACACGAGCACGCCCGTCGCGTACGCGCCGCCCTGCGCATCCACGTCGGCCTTGAAAACAACGGTCACCAGGAAAGCCGCCGCCATGTACACCAGGGTTAGCGGCCGGGAGGCGCGCGCCCATTCCGGGGCCATGCCGTAGCGCGGCAGGTAACGCGGCACGAGGTTCAACAAACCCGCCATCGCCGACGCGCCCGCGAACCACAGGATCGCCACCGTCGAAAGGTCATAGACCGTGCCGAACCCGTCGCCGAGGAACCGGTGCGCGAGGAACGCCAGCGCGCGTCCGTTGGCCTGTCCGCCGGGCTGGAACTCCTCCGGTTTGATGAGCAGGGTCGTCACCAGCGAACTCGCCAGCAGGAACACGCTCATGATGATCGCCGCCGCCAAAAGGAGCCGGTGGGTCGCGCGGATCTTGCCCTCGGGTTTGTGCGACTGGTCGTTTTTGTCGCCCCGGACGAGCGGCATCATGGCGACGCCGGTTTCAAAACCCGAGAGCCCCAGGGCCAGCTTCGGGAAAAGCAGCAGGGAAACGCCGATCATTGCCAGCGGGCTGCTGTGCTGGCTGAACAGCAGGTTTTTCCAATCGACGAAGACGTGCGGCTGCGCGGCGACGCGCGCGATGCCGACGCCGACGACGACCGTGTTGAGCACGAGGTAAACGCCGACCAGCACCACGGCGACGCCGATGGCTTCCTTGAAGCCCTTCAGGAACACCCCGCCCAACAGCGCGACGAGTACGAGCGTTGCGGCCACGGCGTGGCCGGCGAGGAGGTTGTGCGTGTACGGATTTTCGACCAGGTGCGCGGTGGCGTCGGCGGCGGAGAGCGTGATCGTGATGATGAAATCCGTCGCCGCGAACCCGAGCAGGACGAGCACGAACAGCTTGCCCTTCCACCACGACAGCAGCCGCTCGAACATGGCGACCGACCCCTCGCCGTGCGGGCTCTCGACGGAGACGCGGTTGTAGACGGGCAGCGCGCCGAATAACGTCAGCAGCACGAGCACGAGCGTGGCGATGGGCGAGAGCGCCCCGGCGGCGAGCGCGGCGATGCCGGGTTGGTAGCCGAGGGTGGAGAAATAATCGACGCCCGTCAGGCACATCACCTGCCACCAGGCATGGGCGTGGTGGTGAGGCGTGGCGTCGGCAGCCGGGCCGGTGTGCTTGCCGGTCGTCTGACGGTCGCTGAGCAGCCAGTTCTCGAACGAACGGAGGAGAGAGGGGGACGCAGGATCAGCCATGGACAGAAGCTTTCCCTACATCATCGTGCCGAGGGGGATGGATGAATGGCGCGGTGCCCCCCTTTTTTGTTCCCGTTGGAAAGATCGCTACGGATCTCTTGGACGAATCCGGGTCAGGAACTCGCTGATCGCCTCCATGCGGAAGCCCGCCGCCAGGGCATCGACCGCGCGCGTGAAATCGCCCAGCGACGCGTCGCCCGCGGCCAATTCGTGCAGGAGCGCGCGCAGCCGCACGATGTCGCCTTCCAGCGAAAGGGTCAGCAGCGCGTCGATCTCCGCCGCCGAGGGCAGGGCGAAGTTCTCCGACGCGGCCGGCCGCGCATCGGCGTTCGGGCGCGGCGTTTCCGGGTCGGCGTTGCGTGGCGTACCGTCGCCGATTTCGGGCAGCGGCAGTTCAAAGAAGAATCGGCTGCCCCGCTCCGGCTCGCTCTCGACGCGCAGTTCGCCGCCCATCAACCCGACCAGCCGCGCGCCGATGTGCAGGCCCAGGCCGATGCCCGATTGATCCGGCGCACGCGCCGACGCCACCTGCCGGAACGGCTCGAAGATCGCCGTGCGTTCCTCCGCCGCGATGCCCACGCCCGTGTCGGTCACCTCGAAGCGCACCGTGCCGCTTCCGGTCCGGCGCGCGTCCAGCGACACGCCGCCGCGCACCGTGAACTTGAAAGCGTTGCCGAGCAGATTGTCCAATACCTGCCGCAGCCGCAACGGGTCGCCGAGCACCGTGCCGGGCAGAAGCGAGTCCAGGGTGCAACGCATTTCCAGCCCCTTCTCGACGGCGCGCGCCCGGAAGGCGTCCGCGACGGCGCGCAACAACTCTTCGAGCGAGAACGGACCCGGGCGCAACTCGGTGTGCCCAGCCTCGATGCGCGAGAGGTCGAGGATTTCATCGATGAGGGCCAAGAGGTGTTCGCCGCTGCGGACGATGAGGGCGTAGCGGGCGCGGTTGGCATCGTCGAGCGCGCCGTCGCGCAAGGCCACGCGCGCGTTGCTGAGAATGCCGGTGAGCGGCGTGCGCAGTTCGTGGGTGACGCGGGTCAGAAAGGCGCTCTTGGCGGCGTTGGCGGCCTCGGCGGCGAGGCGGGCGCGTTCCTGAGCGGCCTGCATTTCGCGGCGGGCGGTCACGTCCACGATGCTGCCCTGGTAGACCGTTTCGCCGCTGGCGGGATCGATGACGGCGCGCACGCTCTCGCTGACCCAGATCGTCGTGCCGTCGCGGCGGCGGATTTCGGATTCCCAGTCCACGGCCGCGCCGTCGCGCGCGAGGGTGGCGTTGAGTTCCTGTCGGCGTTCGGGCCGCACGTAGAACTGGGTGGCGATGTCGGTCAACTCCCGCCGCATCTGCTCGGGGTCGTCGTAACCGCAGAGCCGGGCCATTGCCGGGTTGGCACGCAGGTTGTGGCCGTCGAGGGAGGATTGGAAAATGCCCTCCGTGGCGTGCTCGAAGATCGAGCGGAAGAGTTCCTCGCCCTGGAGGATTTGTCTCGTGCGGCTGGCGACGAGGGCTTCGAGGCGGACGCGTTCGCGGCGAGCGGCGACGATGCGCCAGAGCACGAACGCGACGAGTGCGCCCGTGCCCATCAAGAGGCCGCCCCGGTACATGAGCGTCCACATCTTCGCCTCGCTCCACCACGTCTGGACGGAGGCGAGGAGGTCGATCATCGCGGCGAAGATACACCGAACTCAAAAAAGACTGCGGTTAACAGGATAAGGCGCGTAACGCATCTTCCGGAGCGCCAACGGCGCGGCTTCATAAAAGCCCAAGGCAACGCCCTAGGTTGGGATGCGGAGGGTGCCAAGCCCTGAAGGGGCGACTCATTTCTGCGAACCGTTTCGATGAATCGCCCCTACAGGGCTCTGGCTTGTTTCGCGCTATTACCTAGGGCGTTGCCCTAGGCTTTTATGAAGCTGCACCGTTGGCGCTCCGGAAGGTGACGCCCACCATTCACAAATTTACGCCTCCACCCGCCCGCTCACCCAATGCAGCCCCAGCGCGCCGTGCGGCACCTGATCACGGAAGGGCTCGATCTGCCGATCGCCCTCGCCGTTGACCGCGCGCACGAACACCCGGATTTCCTGCGCCGGCTGCGTGGGCGTCCATTCGTGACGCCACAGGCTCCAACTGATCTTCGTGCCCGGCTGGTGGATTTCGACCGGCTCGTACGTCTGCCCGCCGTCGACGCTCAACTCCACTTTGCTGATCCCCTTGTCGCCGCCGAACGCCATGCCGCGAAACTCCACGATCCGCCCCACCTTGAACGGCTCGGCGAATCCCCCACCCCCAACCGCCGGCGCGTCGATGCGGCTGGTCGTCGGCACGAAGATGTTCGGCCCCCAACCCTGCTCGGTGTAAAACCCCACGCCCTCGATCCCGTGCCGGTTGATCTTCAGGCGCGGATCGTCTTTGGAAAGGAACTCCAGCCGCGTGACCCACTTCGGCATCCGCTCGCCGTAGACCCCGGGCACGATCATGCGCACCGGGAACCCGTGGCGCGGCGGTAGCGGCGCGCCGTTCATCCCGTAGGCGACGAGGGTCGTCATCTCGTTGGCCTTGGTAAGCGGGAACGTTTCAAAAAAGCCGTCCGCCGCGTGGAACAGCACCGCCGCGCAATCCGCCTTCGGCCTGACGCTCGCCAGCAAGGCCGGCAGCGGCACACCCTTCCACGATGCGTTGGAAATCAACCCGCTGCCGATGCCGTAGGAGATACATTGCAGGGTCGTATCCTGCTCGACGGCGGGCAGGGCGGTCAGTTCGTGAAAGGTCCAGGTGCGGGGATTTTCGACGTTGCCGACGATGTCGAAGCGCCAGATGTCGCGCGCCACGTCGGGGTCCACGAGGTTCTTCGTGACCTGATAGAACTGGTCGTTGGGCGTGATCTTCTGCACCCCCGCCCCGCCGTACTGCGTGCCGTCGTACTTGAAGGTGCCGATCTCGAAGAACCGCCGCAGCATCCCGCCGAGCGCCACGGCCGCCAGCGCGCCGATGCCGCCCGCCAGGAAACGCCGCCGGGTCAGGCCGGTGGATGCCGACCCTTCGGAGGGTTGAGGGGCGTTCGCGGGGACCGTCAACAAGCCGTAGAAGAACATGATCCCCACCCCGCACGCGCCGAAGGAGGCGAGCATGCCGAGCATCGTGACGACCGTGGCCGCGGCGGGCGGCAGGCCGTTGTAGCTGGTCAGCAATTGCGGCCATAGCAGCACGACGAACAGCGCCCAGACCCCGAGCACGCCCGGCCCGATCAACCGCCAGCCGCGCCGGTCGAACAACGTGCGCGGCGTCTCCTGCGACCGGCCGCGCCACCACAGGAACGCGCCGTAGACGATCCCGCCGAACCCCGCCGCGCCGAGTTGCCCGCTCAACGCGCCGAACACCCCCTGGAGCTTGAGCTGCGAATAACCGCCGGCCTTCACCAGCGAGTCGATGAAGAACTTGACCGTCAGGAAGGGGAACGCCCGGTCGAAGATCATTTCCGTCGGCGTGGCGACGTGGAAGAACAGCCGCAAAAACGCCATGACCGTCAGCATCACCACGCCGCCCAGCCCCCCGGCGAACGTCCCGGCGAGAAGCGATTTCCAGAGTGGCAGACGGGACGGGGCGGCGGTTCGGTCATTCATACAGGGAAATCGTGGCGATGGGCAACGGCATGCGGAAGAAGAATATACATCCGGTAGCAGTCTTCGGCCGGACGCGAAATACGTCCTTGGGCGTACGCCGCGCCCGCGCCGTTTAAATAACGGGCACGACGCATTTTTGTGATTGGCAACCCGTGCCAACCACTGCGCGCCACTCTCTGATCTGTCATCCTGAGGGGAGTGCAACGAGCCGAAGGACCTCGCCGCGTGGTACTCGCCCGCCTCGTACTTGCGGCCTGACCCATCCGGCTGCCCTTTTGCTTTGGCCAGCCGTAGTCGGCACGCGTGGACCTTGCGGCGAGGTCCTTCGGCTCGTTGCACTCCCCTCAGGATGACAGGTCTTGAAAATTCATGATCGCCTCGGGGAGGCGACCCTACCTTGGGTGATCCACGCTGTCCCGCCCCAAAATCTCGGTCGCGCGCAACGCCGCCGCCGTGCGCGTCTCGACGCCGAGTTTTTCGTACACGCGCTGCAGATGTTTTTTCACGGTCTTGAGCGCCGAGCCGAGGATGATGGCAATCTCCGGCGAGGTCTTGCCCTGTGCCACCCAATAGAGAACCTCCGCCTCGCGCTCGGTCAGGTCCAACGCGGTCGAAAGCATCAGGCTCGGGTCCGGCGCTTCCTCCTTGAGCAACAACACGGTGAGCCCCTCGTCGCCGCCGATGTGCTTGCCGGTCTCGGCGAAACGCCTCGCGCGCAGGTAAACGAGACCGGGCGGCAGCGCGACGGATTGACCGGCCAAGAGCGCTGGCGGCAACGCCGCGTCGGGGTCGAAGTCGCCCAGATAACGGTGCAACAACTCCCGCGCCCCCCGCGCGCAAAACACCAGATGGCCGTCCGCATCGACGACGAGCACGGCCTGGGAGAGCGAACGTTCGAGTTGCGCTTCGGCGTTCTGGCGCAGGCGAATTTCGCGTTCGAGCGCGCGTCGTGTGCGCTGCAATTCCAATTGGACCCGCAAACGGGCAAGCACCTCTTCCGGTTCGAACGGCTTGGAGATGTAATCCACCGCCCCGGCCGCAAATCCCGCCAGCCGCGCGGCCGTGTCGGTGAGCGCCGTCATGAACAACACCGGCAGGTCACCCGTGGCAGGGTTGGCCTTCAAACGGCGGCACGTCTCGAACCCGTCGAGACCAGGCATCATCGCGTCGAGGAGGATCACGTCGGGCCGCCGGTGGGAGACCTGCAGGAGCGCGCGTTCGCCGCCGTCGGCGACGAGGACGGCAAACCCCGCGCCCGTGAGGAGGTCGAGCAGCACGGAAAGGTTGGCCGGGATGTCGTCGACGACGAGGACCGTGGGGCGTTCGGGGGTCATGCGCGGTCGATCATCTTTGGATGATACTGGAAATTTCCCGTCAAAGCGATACGCCCTTCGGCTCGTGGGTAGACGGACCGTTTACCCATGCGCCTCGATTCTTCGCCGCGGATTTGCGCGAGGTGGTATATTCTCTTATGAGCCTCCCTCTTTCCGTGCTCGATCTCTCGCCGGTGAGCGCCGGGTCGTCGGGCGCGCAGGCCCTCCGCAATTCGGTGGACCTCGCCCGGCACGCCGACGGCCTCGGGTTCCACCGCTACTGGGTCAGCGAACACCACAATCTGCCCAGCGTCGTTTCCTCGTCGCCCGAAGTGCTCATCGGCCATCTCGCGGGCGCGTCGCGGCGGATGCGCGTCGGCTCGGGCGGCATCATGCTGCCCAACCACGCGCCGTTGCGCATCGCGGAGGCGTTCCGCGTGCTGGCGGCGCTGCATCCCGGCCGCATCGACCTGGGACTCGGCCGTGCGCCGGGCTCCGACGGACGTGCGGCGATGGCCTTGCGGCGGGGACGCGCGAGCGGCGACGATTTCCCCGAAATGCTCGACGAACTGCTCGCCTTCGGCGGCCTGGAACCGTTCCCCGCCGACAGCCCGATCCGCAGCGTGCGCGCCCTGCCCGACGATGTCGCGCTGCCGCCGGTGTGGATTCTAGGGTCGAGCGATTGGGGGGCGCGGTTCGCGGCGCAACGCGGGTTCGGGTACGCGTTCGCGCATCATTTCAGCGCCGAGTGGGTGAACAGCGCGACGCGGGCGTACAAGGAGGGTTTCCGGCCGTCGTTCGCGCCGGGCCGACTCGAAACGCCGCACCTGATCCTGACGGTTTCGGCCGTGTGCGCGCCGACCGACATGGAAGCCGACCGGCTGGCGGCGAGCCTCGATTTGATGGCCGTGCGGCGGGCGCGGGGGCAATTCGCGCCGATGCCGAGCCCGGAGGAAGCGGCGGCTTACCCGTTCTCGGGCGAGGAACGCGCGTTCGTGGCCGATTTCCGGGAGAAGATTTTCGTCGGTTCGCCCGCGACGGTGCGGCGGAAGCTGGAGGCGCTCGCGGCCGAGACGGGCGCGGACGAATTGATGGTCAACACGATGCTGTGGGACCACGAGGCGCGGAAGCGTTCATACACGCTGCTGGCGGAGGCTTTTGGGTTGTCGGGTTTGCCTGCACCGGTACCGCTAGCGGCTTGATGCTGACGCCAGTTCGCAGAGGCGCGTGGTCTGGGCCGAACACGCGCTCAGTCGAGCGTAACGCGATCCGCAGGGTCCGTCGGGATGTACCGCCAGCGGCCATCGATTCGTCTGACCACCTCGTAGCCCACCCCATGGCCATGGAAGTAAATATATAACGCTGAGCGATCCTCCACGATCACTTCGTCAACGGCCGCCCCGGAGTAACCTGGGTTACCCACGCGCACTGCGGAGATGGCCTGATGAATATCTGCTTGGGAAACCAGCCAGACCGACCCGTGGGCGATTGCGTTCTCCGGTTTGAGCAAAGTACATCCCGCCAACGCGGTACACAACAGGGCGACGACGAGCGGAGAACGCATGACCTCGGCCTCCGGTTTCACCGCAACAACTCCAGCAGTACACCCGGGTCCACCGGCTTGACGAGATGCTGGTCGAACCCGGCCTCCTGCGAACGCCGACGGTCGCTTTCCTGCCCGTAGCCGGACACGGCGATCAACGTCAGGCCAGCGAGGTTTGCGTCCTCGCGTAAACGGCGCGCGACCTCGTAGCCGTCCATGCCCGGCAGGCCGATGTCGAGCAGCACGAACTCCGGCCGGTATTCCTGCGCCGCCGCGACCGCCGCCGGGCCATCATAAGCCAGGCGCACATCGTGGCCGTGACGCTTGAGGATGAGCGACGTGCCGCGCGCGGAATCCACATTATCATCGACCACCAGGACCTTCCGC
>CALMVM010000030.1 GCA_937873255.1 uncultured Verrucomicrobiota bacterium
GGTGTACGTTCGGGCGGGGAACGACGCTGATCCGACACCGTTTCAGCAAACCTAGAAGTCCTCGCTCACGCTTCGCAGTCGTGGGCGCGCAGTTCTTCGAGGGTCACGAACTCCACCGCCGATGAATGCGTCGCGGCGAGAGCGACCGGAGGCGCCGTGCCGGCTTCCAACGCTTCCTGCCAGCGGCTCACGCACACGCACCATTTGTCACCCGGCCTCAGTCCCGGAAAATCCCATTCCGGGTGCGGTGTGATGAGGTCGTTGCCGTGCTCGCGCGAGAAATCCAAGAACTCTTCCGTCATCACGGCGCAGACCGTGTGCAATCCCACGTCGCCCGGACCCGTGCGGCAATAACCGTCGCGGTAATAACCCGTCATCGGATCGCGGCAACAGCAGCGGAGTTCACCGCCCAGGACGTTCGTCGGCATCGTGGGAACAGCTTACCACTGTGCCGCGATGGCGACAATGCCATCCGTGCGGTGCCGTTCGCGCGCAGGCATCAGGATTGCAGGCCCAGCTTGTCGAGCTTGGGCGTGATGACGTACGCGCAGTACGAGTTCCGCGATTTGTTCAGGTTGTAGTAATCCTGATGGTAATTCTCGGCCGGGTAGAACGTCGCGGCCGGCACGATCTCCGTGACAATCGGCACACGGAAGTTCTTCGCGGCGGCCTGCTTGCTCAATTCGGCAATCGTGCGCTGCTGGTCGTCCGCGTAAAAGATGGCGGAACGATATTGCGTGCCCACGTCGTTGCCTTGTCGGTTGGGCGTCGTCGGATCGTGCATTTTCCAGAAGGTCTCGAGGATCTGTTCGAGCGGGACTTTCTTGGGGTCGAAAACCACCCGGGTAATCTCGGCGTGGCCGGTGTTCCCCTCGCAGACCTGCTCGTAGGTCGGATCGACGGTCGCGCCGCCCATGTAGCCGCTGGTGACGCTCAGCACCCCGGGAATCTGCTGGTAGACCGCCTCGGTACACCAGAAACAGCCGGCGGCGAGATCGATGATTTCCGCGCCTGCCGGGGCGGCGGGGACGGTAGCTGGCGATTGGGGTTTTTGGGCGGTATTCATGACTGCGGGAACGTACCTCTCGCTCGCAATCTCGGCAAGTGAGGGCAAAGAAACGAAGGCAGCTCAACCTGTGGCCTTATGGTTTGGCCGTTCTACCAGATGTTGTGCTTTCCACGGGGCTTACCCTCAAGAAAACCGTTGTCTCCGGGGTGAAAGAGTGGTAGTTTGTGTCTCATCCACCTTACCGCCGTGCGGGAGGGTCATTGATCCCCGAAATGCAAGAGACGAATTCACCCGCGGAAGTCGACGACCGCACCCACTCGAACAGCGAGTACAACGCCGCGCAAATCGACAAATTGGAAGGGTTGGCCGGCGTACGCCAACGGCCGGGCATGTACATCGGGCCGACGGACGAACGCGGCCTGCACCATTGCGTGTTCGAGGTGCTGGATAATTCGATCGACGAACATCTCGCGGGGCATTGTTCCAAGATCGACGTGCTGATCCACGTCGATGGCTCCTGTTCGATCCGTGACAACGGCCGCGGCATCCCCGTCGATATCAGCCAGAAGTTCGGCATTCCGGCTATCGAACTGGTGCTCACCAACCTGCATGCGGGCGGCAAATTCGGTCAGGGGGCGTACAAATATTCCGGCGGTCTGCACGGCGTCGGCGCGAAGTGCGTCAACGCGCTTTCGGATTGGTTCAAGGCCGAGGTGTCGCGCAACGGCAAGATTTACCACATGGCGTTCGAGCGCGGGGTGACGACGCAGAAGCTGACCGTTATCGGCGAGGTGCCGAACCCGAAGGCGACCGGCACGTTGATCACGTTTTTGCCCGACCCGACGATCTTCACGATCACCACGGATTTCAAATTCGAGCGTCTCGCGGGCCGTCTGCGCGAACTCGCCTTCCTGAACCCCGGGCTGGAGATCAATCTCAGCGACGAACGCGGTGATTCGTTGCGCGCGCAGACGTTCTTTTACCGGGACGGCATCAAGGAATTCGTCCACCAACTCGGCGAGAACAAGACGATCATCCACCCGAAGCCGATTGTATTGAACGGCCGGCGCAAGGTCCGCTTCAAGACCAAGGACCAGGAGGAAGTCGAGGACGACATGCACGTGGACTGCGTGATGCAGTACAACGACAGTTTCACGGACCAACTCTTATTTTTCACGAACGCCATCCCCAACCCGGACGGGGGGACGCATTCGGTCGGCTTCCGTTCGGCGTTGACCCGGGCGATCAATGCGCACGCGAAGGCCAACAACCTCCTGAAGGACAAGGACCCGGTGATCACCGGCGACGACGTGCGCGAGGGGCGCGTGGCGGTCCTTTCGATCAAGCACCCGAACCCCGGGTTCGAGTCGCAAACGAAGGTCAAGCTCGTGACCCCGGAGGTCGAGGGCATCGTCTCGTCCATCGTATACGAAGGGCTCATGCTCCATTTCGAGCAGAACCCGGCGGTTGCCAAAAAGGTCGTCGAAAAAGGGCTGACCGCCGCCAGCGCGCGCGAGGCGGCCCGCAAGGCGCGCGAGACCGTTCGCAAGACCGCGCTCGGCGGCGGCGGTCTGCCGGGCAAGCTGGCGGATTGCTCCGAGCGCGACCCGGAGTCCACGGAGTTGTTCATTGTCGAGGGCGACTCGGCCGGCGGCAGCGCCAAACAGGGGCGCGACCGGCGCACGCAGGCGATCCTGCCCATTCGCGGCAAGCTCATCAACGTCGAGAAGGCGCGCCTGGACAAGGTGCTCGCCAACAACGAAATCCGCACGATGATCACCGCCATCGGCACGGGCATCGGCGACGGCGAGCAGGAGGGTTCGTTCAACCTCGAAAAGCTGCGCTACGGGCGGATCATCATCATGACCGACGCCGACGTGGACGGCTCGCACATTCGCACGCTGTTGCTGACGTTCTTTTACCGGCAGATGGCCGGGTTGGTCAAAGGCGGCCACATCTATGTCGCCCAGCCGCCGCTCTACCAGATCAAGCGCCGCAAGCGCGAGGAGTACGTGGACGATGACGCGCAACTCAACCGCATCCTCATCAGCCTCGGCACGGAAGAGGTGCGCCTGCGCAATCTGGCGGACGGCGTCGAGTTCACGACGGAGCAACTCAAGGACATCCTCGATCTGCTCGAAAAGCTGGATAAGTTTGCGACGGCGATCCGCCGGCACGGCGGAGATTTCGAGCAATACCTGGCCGAACGCAAAGGCGACGGCGGGAGGCTGCCTGGCTACCTCGTGAAGGTCCGCACGGGTAATCAGGAATCGGTCCAATATTTCGCGGGTGAGGCCGAAGTGCGGGAATTTTCCTCCATGAACCCTGATTTGAGCCTGTTCGGCGAGCCGGCAAACGATTCCCAACCCGTCCAAGGGTCGGATGGTCACGCGGCCGACAGCGAAGCGGCTCCGGAAGGGCAGGACCGTCCGGCGCGGCCCGCCAATGGGTCGGCCGCGCGGCGGCGGGCGCGGTTGATCGAGCTTTACGAGTCGTCGTCCATCCAGCGTCTGATCGATGATCTGGCCCGCAAGGGTCTTAAAATCGAGCACTACGCCGCGCAGGATCAGCCGCTCTTCGAACTCATCGAAGGCGAGCGCGGGGTGACGCACCCGGTTTTTTCGGTCGGCGAAATTCTCGAAAAGGTAAAGGAGAACGGCCGGCGCGGCGTGCAGATCAAACGTTTCAAGGGCTTGGGCGAAATGAACGCCAAGGAACTCTACGAAACCACGATGGACCCGCAGAAACGCAAGCTGTTGCGCGTCGATCTCAACGAGGACAACGCCATCCGGGCCGACGAGATGTTCACGATCCTGATGGGCGACGTGGTCGAGCCGAGGCGGCAGTTCATCGAGGACAACGCGCTCAACGTGCGCAACCTCGACGTTTGATCCGGAGCCGACATTTGCCTTCGCGGTCAAAAGCCCCGGATCGATGTCCACGCTGGTGTCCGCCGCCCGCCCTCCGCGACGGTGGAACCGGCGTCGGATGCTGAAATGGCTCGCGGTGCTCGCGGTGGAATTCGTCCTCGTTACGGGCGTGGCGCTGCGTGAACTCTCGCCGTATGCGGTCATCATTCCCGGGCGGCTGGAGCGTGCTTTCAAGTACCGGGATCGCATGCCCGCCGACAGCGGTTTGAATGGTGAGCGCCTCGACGTGGAGGTCGAGCCCGGTCTGACATTGCGCGGATGGCTTTTGCACGCGTCGGGCGCGTTGCGCGGGACGGTGGTGCTTTTGCACGGACACGGGAGCTGCAAGGAATCGACTTTCGCGTTGGCGAAACTGCTCGCCGAGCACGGCTACAATTCGCTCGCTTACGACTCGCGCGGGCACGGTGAGAGTGGGGGGCGGTATTGCACTTACGGATACTACGAGCACGGCGATTGCACGCGCTACGTGGATGAGGCCGAACGGCGGTTCGGGCCGCTCGGGCCGCTGGCGATCTGGGGCCAGTCTCTCGGCGGCGCGGTGGCGTTGCAAACGCTGGCGGCGGACCGCCGTTTTCGCTGCGGCGTGATCGAAAGCACGTTCGCCAGCTTGCGCGGCGTCGTGCAGTCGGACGCCGCCCATTGGCTGCATTATTCGTGGGCGGCACCCGTAGACGACGCGTTGCATCGCGCGGGCGAGATCGCCCATTTCCCGGCCGGGACGATCAGTCCGGAAAAGGCTGCCTCCGAGGTGCGCTGTCCCGTACTGTTGATCCACGGCGCGGCGGATGCAAGAATCCCGGCGAGCGACGGTGAACGGATTTTTCGGCATCTGACCGCCCCCGGCTGCGAGTGGTATTCGGTCGAGGGGGCCGACCACGGCGACGTGTGGCGCAAGGGCGGGGCGGAATACGAGCGCCGCATGCTGGATTTCCTCGCGCGAAACGAACTTCCGTGAACGTGGACCCAAACTCTCCCAATTTATCCGCAGTGAGCAGCGTCAAGCCGGTGGTCGGCATGATCCACCTCGGCGCTTTGCCCGGCACGCCGCGTCACGAACGGCTGGTGCGCGAGATCGTGGACGCCGCCCGCGCAGAGGCGCGCCAATACCGCGACGCCGGGATCAACTGCCTCATGATCGAAAACATGCACGACGTGCCGTACACGCGCGGCACGGTCGGCCCCGAGATCGTCGCGGCGATGACGATGGCCGCGCAGGCCGTGCGCGCGGAGGTGGATTTGCCCATTGGCCTCCAGGTTCTGGCTGCCGCCGATGTCGAGGCGCTGGCGGTGGCGCACGCCGCCGGGCTGGATTTCATCCGCACGGAATGTTTCGCGTTCGCGCACGTCGCCGACGAGGGCATCATGGAATCCAACGCCGCGCGGCTGCTGC
>CALMVM010000031.1:0-483 GCA_937873255.1 uncultured Verrucomicrobiota bacterium
GCACCGGCAGGCTCGAAGGCAAGCTCCGCGACCGCCAAGTGGTCGCCGTGGATCGCGCGGGGGGCGGGGAGGGCATCCGTACCCGGATCGCCGCGTCGATCAAGAAACTCCAAAAGCGGCTCGACTGGTGTGCAGTCGGGGTCGGGTACGGTGGGCCGGTGGATTGGCGGAAGGGCCGGATCTGCTGTTCGCATCACATTGCCGGATGGGACGATTTCCCGCTGGGCGACTGGCTGCGCGAGCAGACGGGGCTCCCCGTCGTCGTGGATAACGATACGAACGTCGCCGCTTACGCCGAGGCAAACTGCGGGGCGGGCGAGGGGTTGAGCCCGGTGTTTTACACCAATTCGGGCAGCGGCGTCGGCGGCGGCTGCGTCGTCAACGGCAACATCTACCACGGCGCGACGCCGGGCGAGGCGGAACTCGGCCATATCCGACTCGACCGGAGCGGAACGATTGTCGAAGACCGCTGTTCCGGCTGGG
>CALMVM010000031.1:493-5049 GCA_937873255.1 uncultured Verrucomicrobiota bacterium
GCGTTGGACCGGATCGTCGCGGGGGCGGTCCGGGCGCAGAGCGGCTGCGCGTTGGCTCGTCACGTCGAGGCTGCACCGGAACACCCCACGCGATCCCTCGGGCCGGCGTTGGCCGATGGCTGTCCGGTGGCCGGCGGGATTTTGGAAGCGGCGGGGGACGACCTGGCGTTCGCGCTTTCGCACGCGGTCCACCTTTTTCATCCGCAGGTCATCGTGCTCGGCGGGGGTGTCGCGCTGCTCGGCGAACCGTGGCGTGCCGCCGTGGCGGATCGTTTACGAAACTACGTGATGCAGGCCTACCAACCCGGACCCGAGGTTCGTCTGGCGTCGCTTGGCGAATTAGCCGTGCCGCGCGGCGCGCTGCTGCTCGCCGCCGAGGCGTGCGGAGCCCGTCAGGCGAAGGATGCGCCGTCGATGCAGGGGAGCGTCTGAGCGGAGTTCCGCGCGGGTGGGGGAGTTCAGATCGATGGTCTAGGGGTGCAGGAGGAACTCGACGGCTTTCTCCAGTTGCTTGTCCTGACCGCGCGCCACGGACTCGTAATCGTTGGCGACCTGAATATCCGGCTTGATGTCCGCGCGTTCCATGAACCCGCCCGTCCGGTCGCGGAACCCGACTTCCGGGATGCCGAAGACCGGCGACGGGTCTTGCTGGCGTTCCCACCAGACCGCCGTGCCGGTGCCGGGGACCGGCATGCCGATGAGCTTGCCGATGCCGAGCGCGCGATACGTCCACGGGAACAAATGCGCGTCCGAATAATTGCTCTCGCCGATCAGCACGACCGAGCGTCGGTCCCATTTATTCGTTGGTTCCTCGCCGACGAGCCGGCCACGTGGCACGAACTGCAGATACTCTTTGCCCGAGAGCAGCGTAGCCAACTCGTCGTGGAGGTTGCCGCCGCCGTTGAAGCGCGTGTCCACGATGATCGCCTCCTTGTCGCTGTTGCGCCCGAGCACCTCGGAAAAAGTCTCGCGGTAGCTCCCGTCGTCCATGCCGCGAACGTGGACGTAGCCGATCCGGCCGCCCGAGAGTTTTTCCGTCAACTCGCGGCGGGATTTGACCCAGCGTTGGTACAGGAGTTCCTCCTGCTCTCGGATCGTGATGGGCTTCACGGTTTCGTCGAAGCGCCCGTTCTTGACGGGGTCGAACACCGTCAACAGCACCGGCCGTCCCGCCTTGCGGTTGAGCAGCGGGCACCAATCGATGCCGGGTGTCAGGACGACGCCGTCGATTTTCTCGATGATCATTCCTGCGGTGATCTTCGATTTGGCCACGTTGACGGGGCCCTTTTCGATGAAGTCGTCCACCTTCAGACCGGGGCCGCGGTGGGCGAGGTCGGCGAAGATCCCCAGTGCCGCCGTGTCGTCGCCGCCCGGGTGACGCGGCCGGTAATTGCAGCCGGTGTGTGAGGCGTTGAGTTCGCCGAGGAGTTCGCTCAGCATCTCGGCGAAATCGTAGTTGTTGTTGATGAACGGCAAAAACTTGGCGTACACGGCCTTATACTCGTCCCAATTCACGCCGTGCAGATCGGTGACGTAGAATTTCTCCCGCGTCTGCCGCCACGCGTGCTCGAAGATGTAGGCGCGCTCCGCGTCGCGGTTGAGGTTCATCTCGGCGGAATAGTGAACCGCTTCATTTTTCGCGTCGCTCAGGCCGATCTTGCCGATGCGGCCCCCGGCCAAGACGAACGCAGTCTTGCCGTCCTTGTCGATGAAAAGGGCGGTGCTGTCGCCGTCGCCCTTGCCGAGGCTGGCGAGGCGCTTGGTTTCTTTCTCGCGTAGCTTGTTCTGCCAGAGTTCGTAGCCGTCGTCGGTCTTGATGAGATAGATGAGTTGCTCGCCGTCCGGGGTCAACGCCGCCTCGTGGATGTCGCTGGAATTGATCGTCAGCCGGGCGACCCGGTCTTCGAAATGATCGAAGTCGATCTCGACGGGCTCCTTCTTTTTGTCGTCGTCCTTTTTCTTGGCGTCCTTGTCTTTGTTTTCGTCGGGCTTCTTATCCTTGTCATCCGACGGCTTGTCCTTTTCCTCGGGCTTTTTCTCTTTGTCCTCAGGCTTTTTGTCCTTGTCCTTCTCTTTTTCCTTGTCCTTCTTCGCGTCGTCCTCGGCCTTCTTGACGAGTTCGAGTTCGGCCTTGCTCAGGTTGAAGCGGTCAAACGCCTTGCGTGTGAAAAACATCGCGTACACGTCGCCCTGCGAGAGCGCGCCGCCGCCGGTGCCGTGGAGCGCCGCACGGTCGCTGAACCAGATCATCGCTATGCCGTCGGGCGACCACGAGGGATGCACGTCCTCGTAACCGCTGCGGGTCAGGTTGATCAACTGCTGCCGGCCCTCGGCATCTACCAGTCCCGCCTCGTTGGACCAGCGATGCGGGTCCATGAACTGCACGACGAACCACTTGCCGTCCGGCGACCAGTGATACCATTGGTCGCCGTCCTCGTAGGAATAATTCTTATCGCCCGCGAGCACGAGGCGCGTCTGTTTGGATTCCAGGTTGAGCACGCGCAGGGCGGTCCGGTTTTCGAGGTAGGCGACCTCCTTGCCGTCGGGGGAGTAACTCGGCTGGAAGTTTTCCTGCCCGTTTTCCAGGATCGGTTTCACGTCCACGAGCGTCGAATTGAAGAAATACGGCTCGTCCTCTTTCGGCCGGGCGAGCGCCGCTTCGTAGAGGTTCCAGGATTTGTCGGTCTCGCCCGCGAAGACGAGCCGCCGGCCGTCCGGGCTGAAACTCACGCCGCGTTCCTGGCCCGGGGTGTTGGTGATGCGCTTGGTGATGCCGTATTCGGTCGAGGCCACGAACACCTCGCCGCGCGCGACGAACGCGATTTCCTTGCCGTCGGGATTGAGCGCGATGTCGGTCGCGCCGTCGGCCATCGTGATGAACTCGGTCAGCCGCGAGGCGTCGCCGTACGCCATCTGGACGGCGATGCGGTGTGGTTCGGTGGTGCCGACCGGCAGAAGGTAGAGCTCGCCGTCGTAGCCGAAGCACAGGTTGCCGGCGTTATCGGTGCTCAGGAAGCGGACGGGATTTTTAGTGAAATGCGTGACCTGCTCGGGCTGGCCGTTGCCCTCAACGGCGAGCTTCCAAACGTTGAACGAGCCGCCCTGCTCGCTCAGGTAGAAAACGCTTTTTTCGTCCGGTGACCAGACCGGATTGCGGTCTTCGCCGACGAAGGTCGTCAATTGCCGGTGCGTGCCCGCCTCGACATCGTAGATCCAGAGGTCGTGCGTGACGCTCGTTTGCTCATGCTTGCGCCAGAGGTTTTCGTAACCCTTCAGGTCCTCATAGACGATCCGCTTGCCCGCGCGGTCGTACTGCGCGGCGAGGGCGGGAGTGGTCAGAATTTGCTCGGGCGCATGGCCCGGCTCGACGGATACCTTGTACAATTCGGGCATCACGCGGCTGGATGGGAACTGCGCGTTGAGCCGGCTGTCCTGCCGGTGCGCGCTGAAGAGCACGTTGCGGCCATCCGGGGTAAAACCTGTCGGCACCTCGTCGGCCGAATGGGTCGTCAACCGCACCGGCGAACCGCCTGCCGCAGGGATCACGAACACGTCGAAGTTGCCGTAAAGATCAGAGGCGTACGCGACCGTGCGGCTGTCGGGCGACCACACCGGCTGAAAATCGCGAGCGGTCCCGGCTGTCAGCGGACGCGCCGGACCGCCGGCCGACGGCACGGTGAACAGATGGCCGCGATAAGTGAATGCGACCGTCTTGCCGTCGGGCGAAAGCGCCGGGTATCGCATCCACAACGGGCGCTCGGCCGCGCCGGAGGGTTCGGCGGACGGTGTTTGCGCCGGAAGTGGTCCGACGCACGAAAATACCAGGGCGAAAATCGTGAGGAGAAAACGCATAGGATCGGTCCGATTCGCGCCGGAGTTCCGGCGGCGGGTGTTATCTCGTCCGGCCGCGCCGGTTGTCAATCTCGCCCGAAACAGACGTGCGCACGACCGGTCGGCTTTGCTGGCACGTTTTCAAGATGATCATTTAACCTTAAAACTTCCCCATGAACACCCAAGCAAAAGATCTCTCCAAAGAGGCCGCCACCAGCCCCGGCAAACGCGTTGGCGGCTACGTCATTCTCGCCCGATTGACGGACAAGGCGCGCGCCGATTTCCTCGGCGGCAACGTCGGCGAGTACCACACCGACTGTCCGCTGGACCACATGCTTCTCGACTGGAAAGGCGTGCCCTACGCCGACGTGAAGAACGAGATCGTCAACGGTGCGGATGACGAGACGGTCGCCAAATTTCTCGACGCGCACGGCACCGAGAAGTCACCGGACGAAATCAAGGACTGGTCGGATTCCATGGCCGCGATGAACCCCTACAGTAATCCCGAAAAGAAGGAGTGGTTCGCGGGCGAGTGCCAAAAGCTCGGGCTCGACCCGGCCAAGACCACGCTGTTCGAGTGGCTCGACGCGGACGACAAAACAATCGGCGTGAAGTGAGACGCTCCCTCAGGTAACCATCCGTCAAAACAATCTCCCCGCCGGACCGCGTGTCTGGCGGGGTTTTTATTTGGGATCGGGCGCGAGGCAAACTCGGAGCTTTTGTCG
>CALMVM010000031.1:5059-10807 GCA_937873255.1 uncultured Verrucomicrobiota bacterium
GGTCCCACCGCCGTGCATTCCCCCGTCGCCCAACCGCTGCTCGACGACGAGGCCCGGCGCACGTTCGTCGAATCGCTCGACGAAAATTTCTGCGTGTCCGCCGGGGCGGGAGTCGGCAAGACCACCGCCATCACGCGGCGCATTGCCAACCTCGCCCTGCGCCGGCACCAGGAGGGCAACGTCCTGTCGCGTCTGGTCGTCGTGACGTACGCCAAGCTCGCCGCCGAAGAATTGCGCGTGCGCACCCGCGACCTCGTCCTCGAACACCTCGACAAGAGCGCGCACGGCCGCCAGAACCTGCTCACCGATCTGCGCGGCGCGTTTTTCGGTACGATCCACAGTTTTTGCTTAAAGCTCATCCGCGAGCAGGGCCGGTTCCTCGGTCTTCCCGAAACCGTCGACCTGCTGGAAGACCGCGACGAAAACGTCCTCTGGGAACGCTTCTGCGAAGGCGGCGCGGTCGACGCGCTCGAATTGCCGCCGCACCTTCTTGAGCGGGTCAGCCGGCATTTGAGTTTCGAGCAGTTACTTTCCCTCGCGCGCTCGATGGGACCAGAGGTGTCCGAGGCATCCGGCGTTTTCCGGCCGGCGGACGAACCGCCCACACTCGATTTTGCCCCCGCGCTGGACGACGACGGTGGCCGGTCGAAGGACAAGACGCGCGAACACCAGCGGAATCTCCGGGCGTGGCTGAAGGAATTCGAAGGTGGTGCGCCGTTTCTCGAATTGCCCGAATACTCCGGCGGCAGCAAAACGTTCCTCGCCGCCGTGGCGGCGGCGGTCGAACCTTACGCGCGCTGGCTCAACGAGGCCGCTGGCGCGCTGGCGGTGCGCATCGCGCGGGCATTCCGCGATCATCGTCTTGGCAAAGGGCTCATGACGTACCGCGACCAGATCTTTTGGTGCCGCCGGCTCGTGGAGGAACCCGCCGTGCTCGCGCGGCTGCGGGCGCGGGGCTACCGCGTGGTTCTCGACGAGGCGCAGGACACCGACGCCGACATGTTTGCCATTCTCACGGAAATCACCCGTCCCGAAGGCGCGACGCCGGGAACGTGGCCAGAGCAGGACGACGCGCCCGGTCCGGTCCCGGGGCGGTTCTCGTTCGTCGGCGACGACCAGCAGGCGATCTACAGCGAACGCGCCAACCTCGCCGTCTACCGGCGCTACATCGAGGCGTTCAAGCAGGGGCACGGCGGCCGGCACCTGGAATTTTCCGTGACGATGCGCTGCCCCCGGAAGGTGATCGACGTGGTCAACGCCGTGTTCGCCGATGGCCGACTAACGCAGTCCTTCGTCGAGTTCCGCCGCCTCTCGCCCCGTCCGCAGTGCCCGGAGGGTGCCGCGTGGCGTCTGGACCTCCCCGCGCCGGACGCGGCGGAAGGTCGCGCGAACCTCGACACCCGGATCACGCACGAATGCCGGCAGTTGGCGGATTTCCTCGTCTCGCAAGGGCGCGAGGGACTCGGCATCGTTCATTGGTCCGAGGTCGCGGTGATCGCCCCGCGCGTGCGTTGGCTGGAGACGGCGGCGGCGGCCTTTGCCGAACGCGGGCTGCCGGGCCACCTGCTCTCGCAAAAACGCATCGCGCGCGAGTTGGCGCGCCACAGTTGGCCGGCGGCGTTGTTCCACGTGCTGGTGCATCCGTGGGATCGGTTCGAGTTGATCGGCGTGCTGCGGGAGATTTTCGCGGTGTCGGACGTGGACCTCGCCCGGCTGCACCGCCATTCGGTCGCGGTCGGCGGGCCGGGACTGAGTTTCTGGCCGCAGGTTCCGCCGCCCGCGCGCGCGGGCGGCAAACACGGCCCCGTGCCGTCCACGCGTCTGCGGCACGCGTTGGAACTCCTGCACGAACTGCGCCGGTCATTCCCGGTGGACGCGCCGGGACAGGGCGGTTATTCCCGGCGGCTGACCACGGGCGACGATTGCGGCACGCTCAGCCGTTACGTGGAAATGGTCTTGCGCAAGACCGCCTTGGCTGCACGCCTGCAAACCGTCGGCGAATCTCCCGCCGCGCTGGACGGCCTGCGCGCGCGGGCGTTGGGCGCGGAGTGTGCGGGCCTGACTCTGCGGGCGTGGGTGCGCGGGCTCGTGGAGGCGCTCGAACAGCCTGTGCCGCTCGAAGACAGCGGCCGCGACGCCGTCCAGTTCCTGACCTGCCTGAAGGCGAAGGGCCTGGAATGGCCGGTGGTGATCCCCCTCGGCCTTGGGTGCGAGATCCGCGAACGTCCACAGCCGTTCCCGCGCGTCGAACAGGGCGGGGGAAAAACGCAGGTCCATTTCAGCAGCGTCACCTTGGACCCGCAGGTGCGCGACGAACGCAAGCAGCGCAACGCGGAGGAGTTTCAACGCATGCTTTACGTCACTTTGACCCGTGCACGGCGTTTGCTCGTCGTGCCGGACGGAGCCGGCCTCCACCCGGGGCAGATGCCCAATTTCCTCGGGCTGGCGCGCTGGGACCAGCTCGATTCATCCAGTTTGCTCGACCCGCCCGCGCCCGCGCTGCGCACGGAAGCCGATCCATCGGCCGTCGACGGCGACACCGATCCGGGCCCGCCCTTTTTCGAGGAAAACAAACGCCGCCTCACCCGTGCGGCGGCGATTTCCCAACAGGTCCCGCGACGCGTGCTCCCGTCGGGGCTCGTTCACGCCAAAGTCGGACCCACCCCGGAAGCGCACACCGATCTCCGCGAAATTGATGCGCATGGCCAGAGCGCCGACTCCGAGGACGACCGGTTGCTGGCGGCCGAGGAGGCGGGATTATTCGAGGGCAGCGCCGACGAACCGCTCGCCGGGATCGGCGGCATCGATTACGGCAACTGGTGGCACGCCGTGCTCGAACGCTACCCCTGGAAAGCCGCGCTCGAAGCGGAGCGCGAGGAATACCTCCGCGACCAGCGCGCGCGCATCGCGGCGTCGGTCGCCTGGACCTCGCGCGCGGCGGAGGAATTGCAACGCTTCACCGCGAGCGAGGCGCACCGGGAGTTTCTCACGGACGGTGAGATCTTCCTGCCCGAGATGCCTTTCTCCCACCCGCGCCATGCCGAGGAATGGATGGAGGGCATCATGGACCTCGTCGTGCTCACCCGGGACGGCGGAAAGTTGTGGATCGTCGATTGGAAGACGGACCGCCGTCGTCCGTCCGACGCCAGCGACGCGGCGTTTCTGAAGCGGCTGTCCGCGAAATACGCGCCGCAATTGCAAGCGTACGCGGAAGTGTTCTCGCGCGGGGTGGGGCGGCCGGTGGATCGACTGCTCATCTATTCGACCGCGCTCGGTGAAACCGTGCGAGTTCCGACGCCCTGACCGGGCAAGCGTTAAGCTGCCTGCGTGGAATGATCGACGCCGTTCGACGGCGCGCGGACGAGCGACTTGACGAGCACGAGTTCCGTTCCCTTGGGCCGGCGCAAATAATATGCGTTGTCGAACGCACGCCGGATGAGGTGCAACCCCAAACCTCCCGGCCGCACGACCTCCAAGGCGCGCCCGTTCATCTGGCCGGGGTCGGACGCGAGACCGTAGTCGCGCAGCCGGCAACGCACCACGCCCTCGGCGCATTCGAGCTTCAGGCGCATGAGTTGGTCGGGCGCGTTGCCGTATGCGTAGCGGATGACGTTCGTGCAGGCTTCGTCGAGACCGAGCACCATCAGTTCCATCAACGCTTCGCTGCAACCCTGCTCCGTCAGAAACTCGCGCACGAAACGGCGCACCAGCGACAGGTTGCCGGCGTGGCTGCAAAACTCGATCTCGCGGGAGGTCATTCGAGGAGCCGCCGGCCGCGCGCGGACAGGAGCGGGGGGAAGTTCATGCACGGAATCCGAAGGCCAGCAGGGTAAGGTCGTCCTGCGGGGGAGAGTCGCCCCGGTGAGAGGCTTCTCCGTGCGATAGTGTTGCCACAACTTCATGGGGACTGGCAAACGCTTTCTCAAGCAGACGCCGTGCCCCGATGGAGCCGAGCTGGGTGCCTTCGTCGACGGAACTGCGGCTGTCCGTCAACCCGTCCGTGTAAAACGCGAGCCAGTCGCCGGGTGCGAGCGACGCGGCGCTCGACGCGTAGTTCGCGCGCGGCAAAATGGCCATCGGCGGTCCGCTGGCGACCGGGAGTTCCTCCGACCCGCCGGCGCGGACGGCCCACGGCGTGCAGTGCCCGGCGCTGGCGGTTTCCACCTGCCGCAGCGAGGGAACGATCCTTCCGACGATGGCCGTGACAAACAGCCCCCGCAGCGAGCGGCGGCAGAGGTTTTCGTTCCAGCGCGACAGGATTTCCGCCGGGCTGATCCCGGGAGCGAGGATCAACCGCAGGATGCTCAGGGATTGCGCCATCAACAGCGCGGCGGGGACGCCTTTGCCCGCCACGTCGCCGACCACGAAGTACAACTCGTCCGGCCCGACCTCGAAGACATCGTAGAAATCGCCGCCGACATCCATCGCCGGGCGGTACTGCGCGGCGAATTCCAGATCCGGCCTGATCGGCAGCGCGGCGGGCAGGAAGTTTTTCTGGATTTCCGTGGCGATGGACATCTCCTGCTCGAAGCGTGCCCGGCGGCGTTGTTCTTCGAGGAATCGCAGCTTCTCGATGGCGGTCGCGGCGAGGTTGGCGAAGGATTCGAGCGCATCCTGGTCGGCCGCGTCGAAGCTCGGCCGGTTTTCGCCGATGGGATTGATGACCTGAAGCACGCCAATCGGTTTGCCGCGCCGGCAGAGCGGCACGCACAACAGCGCGCGTGTGCGGTAGCCGGTCTTGCGATCCACGCCGGGATAAAACCGCGCGTCGGCGTAGGCGTCCGGGATCAACGCGCTCTCGCCGTGCTCGAACACCCACCCGGCGACCGAACCCGTCCGCGGCACGGCCTGGTGCGCGGAAGTGACCTCGCCGTCCACCGAACGCGCGACGACCAGGCGCAACTCGCCGCTGGGCTCGTCGAGGAGGATCAGACCGCTGCCCTCCGCGCGCATCACGCGCCGGGCCACGTCCATGATCTCGGTCAGGAGTTCGTGGTAGTCCGTGATGGCGTTGATGAGCGTGCTGACCTCCACGAGACCCTTGTAGAGGACCAGCAATTCCTCCGTGGAACGGCAATCGCCGGCCGGCGGCGACGCGGGAGGAACGGCTTCGGAGACAGGCATGGCGGACTTCCTTGGACCCTGTCTGGTTACACCACCGGCCATGGGCAGCGCAAGCCAAACGCCATCCGGCCCGGTTTGACGAACGTCAATCGCCGTCGAATTTTTTAGTGGCGTGCCGCGTCTCACGCTCGCAATCTTCCCCGTATGAATAAGCCTCTGCTGTCCGTGCTGACCGCCGGTTTGCTCGCTTTCACCGCGTCGCAAAGCACTGCCGCCGACGACGCCACGGCGTATTCCGCGCTCCGGGTGATGGGCAAGGCGCTCGGCGACGACACGATCAGCCGCGTGGTCGAAGTGAGCGGACGCGGCGGCAAGCCGCAGCCACAGACCTGGCGGATCGTGATCCTCGACGGCGGAAAGAAAGCGCGCGAGATCAGCGTTGCAGGCGGCCGGGTCGTCTCGCAAAAGACGGTTGCGCCGACCGCGTTCAAGCCAATCCGCCTGACGGACCTGAACCTGGATTCCAGCGGAGCATTCGAGGCGGCGGACAAGGAAGCACGCAAAGCCAAGGTGCCGTTCACGGCGATTGATTACGCGTTGCGCGTCAACACCGCGTCCGGCAAACCGGTCTGGGATCTCGAACTCTACAACGCCCAGCATGCCCACGTCGGCGGCGTCCGTCTG
>CALMVM010000032.1 GCA_937873255.1 uncultured Verrucomicrobiota bacterium
GATCAGCGGCGTGTACCTCGTGGACGCGGCGAGCAAGCAGCGGTTCGAGGTCGCGGGCGCCAGCCAGACGCAGGGGCTTTGCTCGAAGATCGCTCCGGCGTTCGGCCCCGGGGAACGGCGCAACCTGGAAGCGCGTTTCGCGGCGATCCCGGCGGGGGTCAAGAGCGTGTACGTGTATTTCCCGCACGCCGCACCCATCGCCGACGTGCCCGTAACACGGTAGGACGCTACCGCGCCAACGGATCGGCGAACAGTCCGTGGAAGGTCAGCAACGCCTCCGCCGCCGAGCGTGGCCGGTCCTCGGGTTGGCGGCTGAGCAGGCGCATGACCCACCGGCACACCGGGAGCGGGAGGTCTTCCCGGATCGTTTCCAGAGAGATGACCTGCGCGTCCAGATGGTTTGCGGCGATAGCCTCGACGCTCTCGCCCAAAAACGGGTCCCTCGCCGTCAGCGCATAATAGAAGATGCACCCCATCGAATAAAGCTCGCTGCGGGCGCTGACGGGCTTTTGCTCGAACTGCTCCGGGGCCATGAACTCCACCGTCCCGAGGATCGTGCCGGCTTTATCCGATGCGGGTGGCAACACGTCCCCGAGGAAACCAGCGGTGAAACCAGCGATGCCGAAGTCCATCAACTTGACCTGGAGATCGTTGGTCGGGCCGTACTTGAGCATCAGGTTGCCCGGCTTCAGATCGCGGTGCAAAAGCCCCGCCTGGTGCGCGGCGGCCAGGCCTTCGAGGGAACCCTGGACGAGAATCCGAAAATCCCGCAGCGGAAACGCCCCGCGCGCGACGACTTCTTCCAGCGTCTCGCCCTCCACCAGTTCCATGACGAGGAACGGCCCCTCCGCATCCGCGCCGCAATCGTACACCGTGAGGACGTTGGGATGCTGGACGGCGGCGAGATGGATGCCCTCGACCCACGCTTCCTCGTAGGCGGTTTCGCCCGTGGCCGCCAGCCGCTTCAGCGCGACCGGCCGCCGGAGCACCTCGTCGAACGCGCGGAACACCTCGCCGCGCCCTCCCTTGCCGAGCAAACCTTCGATCCGGTAACGCGGCGTGGCGGGCGTCGTGGAGTCCATCGGATTTATCTGCGGGTCCGGGTCAGGTGGCGGACGCACGCTTCGAGCAGCCGGATGTGTGCGCGCACGCGCAGGGCGAGGCTGAATTCGCTCGGCGTCTCGAAGGTCAAAAAATGCGGGGCGTGCTCGGGGTACAACGCCAGCGCCTCGGGACGGATCGTGACGCTTTCCAACGGGATGCGGTCGCGCAGCAGGCCGTTCTTGAACGGGAATTCCTCGATGCGCCGGCGGGTGTCGATGGGCATCGCCTTCGAAGTGCAGGCGCGCAGCAAGTCCGCGCCGAGGTTGGGCGGCGACTCTTTGATTTCGTAAAGGTAAACGCCCCGGCCGTCGTAGTCCTCGTGGAGCGCGACGCCCAACGCGAACCGTTCGTCCGCAATCGCCCGGCGTAGTTCGCGGATCGGCGAAATCTTGCGATCGAACAAGCGGTTGAGGTCGCGTCCCACCCGGTCCGTGCGGCGGTTTTCGGTCAATCCCCATGGGTTGAGGCAGGGCAGGATGAAAAGGGGGAGCGTGTTCGCCCGGACGAGCGCCGCGAGATGCGTCTCCGCCCAGCGCGCCAACGCCTCGGGGCCGGCCGGTTCGTCGCCGTGGATGCCGGCGGAAACGTAGAATCCACCGGCGAGATCGCCCCGGCTGCGCAGGTAGCAGACCGGGAAACCACTGACAGTCGCCAGCGTCCTCAGTTTCAGACCCGCGCCGCGCGCGATCCGCCGCCAGCGCGCGAGGAGATGGCCGTAATCGTGGACCCTTTGACTCGCTTCGTGAAAAGCCCGCCTGCTCATGCGGCCACCGGCGCGGGAACGGCCAGGGCGCTCAGGAGTTTGCCGTGGATGCCGTCGAAGCCGCCGTTGCTGAACACCACGATCATGTCGCCGGGGTTCGCCAGTTCGACCGTGCGGTCCACGATGGCCGCCGTGCCGTCCTCGTAGAAGGCCGGCTTGCCGGTCGCGCGGATGTCCTCGACGATCCGCTCGGGATTCAGGCGTTCGGCCTCGGGGATCTGTTCGAGCTTGGCGACGCGTGCCATCACGACGCCGTCCGCGTGCT
>CALMVM010000033.1 GCA_937873255.1 uncultured Verrucomicrobiota bacterium
GGCTCGAACACCGCCCAGATCTTGCCCTCCTCGCCGTGGAGTTGCCGCAGGCCGCGCAGCGTCTCGTGGATCGCCGTCGGGTGGTGGCCGAAGTCATCGACGACCTTGACGCCGTTGGCTTCCCCGCGCACTTCCTGCCGACGGCGCACCCCGGTAAAGCTCTCCAGCCCCTTGCGGATCACCTCCGGCGCGAGCCCGTAAAACCGCGCGGCGGCGACGGCCATGCCGCAGTTGCGCACGTTGAACTCGCCCATCATCGGCGTCGAATATTCCTCGCCGAACATGCGGAAGCGCGTTACGCCCTTCTCGTAGCGGATGTTCTCGATCCGGCCCTCGCCGGCCGTGGCGCCGAGACCGACGCCCATTTTTTTCGTGATCGCGTTGGAAACCACGTCCGCGCTGTTGGGATCGTCGGCGTTGAAGAGGATCAGGCCGTTGCCGGGCACGATGTTGACCAACCGCCGGAAGCTCAGCTTGATCTCGTCGAGGTTTTTATAAATGTCGGCGTGGTCGAACTCGACGTTGTTGATGATGAGCAACTCCGGCAGGTAATGGACGAACTTGCTGCGCTTGTCGAAAAACGCCGTGTCGTACTCATCGCCCTCGATCACGTAGTACGGCGAGGCGTTGAACTGCGCCCCCTGGCCGAGGTTGTTGGGCAGGCCGCCGATCATGTAGCCGGGCGCGAGGCCGGCGGATTGGAAAATCCACGTCACCAGCGAGGTCGTCGTCGTTTTGCCGTGTGTGCCGGAGACGACGATGTTGTGCCGCCCGCGCAGGAAGAAGAATTTCAACACCTCGGGCAGCGAGCAATAGGGCAGCTTGCGGTTAAGGACCTCCTCGACTTCCGGGTTGCCGCGCCGGATGGCGTTGCCGACGACGATGAGGTCGGCGTCCGCCGGAAGGTTCTCCGGACGGTAGCCCCGGCACAGCGCGATGCCTTTTTCTTCGAGAAACGTGGACATCGGCGGATAAACGTCCTCGTCCGAGCCGGTGACGACGTATCCCTGGTCGCGCAACGCGGCGGCGACGGCACCCATCGCCGTGCCGCAAATCCCGAGAAAATGGAGGTGCTTGAAGTTCGTGAACATGAAAAGCGAGAAGGTTCTAGCGGACGGTTCCCGGGGCGTCAACGCTCGCACTCGCGGGAGCGGGCGCACACACGTCCGCGAGGATGGCCTCGGGTGTCGGGTAGCGGAAAACGTAGCCCGCTTCCAGCGTGCGGACGGGCACGGCGCGCGTGCTGTCGAGCAGGAGATGAGACGCCTCGCCGAGCAACGTGCGCAGGGCGAACGCCGGCGCGGGCAGGACGGCGGGCCGGTGCAAGGCCTTGGCGATGGCGGCGGTCAGGTCAGCGTTGCGTAGCGGCTCGATGCAGGCCGCGTTGAACGCGCCCGCCGCGCCGTCGCGCTCCAAGAGGTGGACGATCAACCCGGCCACGTCCTCGACGTGCACGGGGCTCGTCCACTGCCGGCCGTCACCCAACCGCCCGCCCACGCCCGCGCCAAATATCTTGCGTTGCACCGCGAACGATCCGCCGTCCTTGCCGAACACGATCCCGATGCGCACCCGCGCGACCCGCGTGCCGGAAGCTTCGGCCTTTTGCGCGGATTCCTCCCAATCGCGCGCCACCTCCGCCAGGAAACCGCTGCCGGCCGGTTGGTTTTCATCCAGGAGGGCGTCCGCCCGGTCGCCGTAAAATCCTACCGCCGAGGCACTCACCAAAATACGCGGCCTCTTGCCGGAGGGCAGGGCGTTGATCCCCGCGACGAGCCGGTCCGTCGTGCCGACGCGGCTCTCGACGATGCGACTTTTTTTGGCTTTGGTCCACCAGCCGAGGATGCTTTCGCCGGCGAGGTTGACCACGGCGTCGAGCCCGCGCAGTTCGGGCGGACCGTCAGGGGGGAAGGGGCGCGTCTGGACGCTCGCCGGCGCCTTGCCGCCGCCTTCGCGCGTGAACACCACCGCCTTGTGCCCGCGCACGCGCAGACGACGAATCAAATACTTGCCGATGAATCCACTGGCTCCGGTGATGCCGACTTTCATGGGGTAGAAGTCGCGCACGGTAGCACGGTTGCAAGGCGGCGGCTGCGTCGCGCGGAAAAATGTTGCCGTCGCGGTGGTTTGTTTCTTTGATGGCGGGCGCCGACATGCCCGCTTCCCTCGTCCAGGATTCCCCCCGTCCGCTGACGGCCGCCGCCCCGCCGCGCCGGTCGTTCCTGCCGTGGCTACCGCTGTGCCTCGCCGCGATCCTGTACCTGGCGGCGAGCGTCGGGCCGGCGCTCTTCGATCAGAACGAGGCGCAATACGCCGGCGCGGTGCGCGAGATGCTCGACCGGCCGGCGGATTATATCCCTTCCGCGCGCGGCCAGCTCGAACGCGGCCACTGGTACGTGCCGACCAACGACGGCGTGCCGCGCTTGCAAAAGCCGCCGCTCGTCTATTGGGCGCTGATGGCTTCGATGCCCGTCTTCGGGGTCAACGAATTCGCCACCCGCCTGCCCAACGCGCTCGCGTCGCTGACGTGGTTCGCGGGCATCTATCTGATCGGCCGGCGCGCGGGCGGACGAGCGTTCGGACGGGCGGGCGCGACGATCCTGGCGACGATGGCCGGGACCTTCATCTTTTGCCACCTCGTCGCGCCGGAACCGTTCCTGGCCGCGACGCTGACGCTGACGTTCTACTGTTTCCTCCGGGCTTGCGACGATCCGGTGCGCGCGGGGCCGCGCTGGATGGTGGCGGCGTGGTTGTGCATGGCGGCGGGGGTGGCGTGCAAGGGGTTGCATGGCGCGTTGTACCCGCTGGCGGTCACGGCGATCCTGGCGTGGCGGGTGCCTTCGACGCGTCCGGCCCTGAAACTTCTCCGGCGGCCGGCGGGTCCGCTCCTTTTTCTCGCGCTGCTCGCGCCGTGGTACGTGGCCATCGAACTGCGCTACCCGGGGTTTTTGCACGATCAGTTCATCAACGAACAACTCGGCCACGTCTTCAACCGCCGCTACCCGGCGGACAGCACGCAGGTGCCGTTTTACGTGTTCTGGCCGCAGCATCTGATCCTCTTTTTGCCGTGGACGTTTTTCATCCCGGCGGCGCTGGCCGCGCGCCCGCTGCCGACGGGCAACGCCCCGGCCCGGCTCGCGCGCGAGTTGCTGATCGCGTGGTTCGGGGTCACGGCGGTGTCGGTCGTGTTC
>CALMVM010000034.1:0-4292 GCA_937873255.1 uncultured Verrucomicrobiota bacterium
CAGCCGGGGAAGCGGCGGCCTTCCCATCCGGCTCGGCCATCAATGGCTTGCCGACAGCATCGGTCAAACCGGAGGAAAGCTGCCCGTTCGCACCGATTTCGGACGCGGCCTCCACCCTTGGGCTTTCCGCCAACGCCCCGATCACCACCCCTGTGGGATAGGCCAGCGTGTCAGCGATCAGGGTCCGCTCACCAGCCGGGCTGAACCGGTACACCCTGCCGTGGCCGGCTCCACCGGCGGCGTCGCCGACATCGGTGACGTAAAGGTTGCCCTCTGGATCGAAAGCCAGCCAACGGGGGTCGGTCACGTTTGTCGTAAAGGTGCTAACCTCCCCCGCCGGGGTGATCATGAAGACGCCGCTCCGTTGCCCACAGACGAACAGGTTGCCTGCCGCATCGAACGCCAGACCGATGGGCTGGCTGACCCCCGAAGCGAACACAGTGCGGACGCCGTCTGCCGCCACGCGGTAAACGGTGTTGGTGTCGGCCTCCGCGATGTACAGGTTGCCCGCGCGGTCGAAGGCCAGGCCCCGGACGAGTTTCAGACCTTCGGACACGGTGCTGCGCGCTCCGTCCGGCGCGATCTTGAACACGGTTCCGACCGCCGTTTCGGCGTTGACCGAAGCGACATACAAAACCCCGGCGCGATCAAACGCGAGGCCGAAGGGAGTAGAGAAACCTTCGGCAAAAACTTTCGGCTCACCGTTGGCGACGCATTTGTAGACTCTGCCGCTGTTCAGGTCGCCCGCGTAAAGGTTGCCCGTGCCGTCGAGGGCCAGACCCGTGGGATGCGCCACCTGACGGAAAATCTTGCTCGCCTCGCCCCCGCCAAGGGCGAGGTGATAGATGGCCCGGTCATACGGGTCAGCCACGTAAAGATCCGCCCGGGCCGTGGCGCAAGCCAGCAAGGACGCCACCACGACGTGGCAGAAGACGCGAAAGGACGATTTGGTGAGAGAGAGTGCCTGCAAGATGGCGACACCGTACCCGAACCCATGCGGCGAGGGCAAGAGTCATGTGACAATCTCCATCAATGGCAGTCCACGCGATTCGTCCAATGGGGAATCATCCCCTGCAAAAAAGAGGAAAGCGGGTGACGAGACTCGAACTCGCGACGTCTTCCTTGGCAAGGAAGTGCTCTACCACTGAGCTACACCCGCGTCAGACAAGGCTTCAATGGCTAACAGACGATGCTCTCCGGCGCAAGCGGTTTCTTTCGGAGCGGCGAACGTTTTTGACAGAGCCCGCGTCCGTACTACGCTGCCGGTTCCACGCCGCATGAACCGTCTGACCGAAATCCTCGACCACAAACGCCGCACGCTCGGGCCGGTGCGCGCCCGCCGCGAAGAACTGCGCGCCGCCGCGTTGCGCCGCGACGAATTTCGATCCTTTGCCGGTGCGCTCGCCGGGGACGGCGGGCGCACCCTCTCGCTCATCGCCGAGGTCAAGCGCGCGTCGCCGTCGGCGGGCGTGATCGCCGAGACGTTCGACCCCGTCGAGATCGCCCGGCGTTACGAGGCGGCCGGTGCGAACGCCGTTTCGGTGCTGACGGACGAGCGTTTCTTCGGCGGCAGCCTCGACGATCTGGTGGCGGTGCGCGCCGAGGTGTCGCTGCCCGTCTTGCGGAAGGATTTCGTCCTGGAAGACGTTCAGATTTACGAGGCCGCCGCCGTCGGCGCGGACGCGGTTTTGCTCATCGTCGCCGCGCTCGAACAGGAAGAGTTGGAACGCCTGCTCGCCGTCGCGGAGGCGTGCCAGTTGGACGCGCTGGTGGAAGTTCACACGCTGGAAGAAATGGACCGCGCGCTCGCCACGGATGCGACGATCATCGGCATCAACAACCGTGACCTGACGACTTTTTCCGTGGACCTCGCCACGACGGAAACGCTCAGCGAACAGGTGCCTCCCGGCATCTTGGTTGTCAGCGAGAGCGGCATCCGCACCGCCGACGACAGCCGCCGCGTGCGTGCCTGCGGGGTGGACGCCATCCTGGTCGGCGAGGCGTTGATGCGCAGCGCCGACGTGGAAAAACAGGCGGTGGCGCTACGTCTGGCAACCGTGCGCGGCCCGGATAGTCCCGGCGGAGACGACACCCTGGAATAAACGACCCGGGCTCGCTCAGAGCCCGACGACGGTCGTGGTAGCGTCGCGCAGTTGTCCGTCGGCGCGCACCGTTTCTAGGAACGCATCCACCACAGTTGGGGAATCCACGAGCAGATACGTCGTTTCGCCGGTGGCCCCGTGGCGGGCGACCTCTTCCAACCTCGCCGGGCGGCGCTCGCCCGGTCCGATCTCCCCGGCCACCCGGAAAACGGCGGTTTTGCGCAGGTGCGGGGAGTGCATCGAGTGCTCGACGAGCGAACGCACCCGCGAAAGCCGGCCGAGCGCGCGGCGCAGGATTTCTTTCTTGGCCGGGGTAGCGCAAAACGTCACGATCACCGTGGCCCGGCCCTCCGGGTCCATCGACCCATCGTTGCCCAGCGAACAGGCCAGCGACACGCCGCGATGCGCGAACGTCGCCGCGACGACCTCCATCCCCCCGGGGTGGTCGGTCATTTTCAGGACGAAGGCGTAGCTGGAGTCGGCGGGGCAATGCATGGGGATCGGGTTCGCGCGGTTTACGAGGTGGCGGCGGCTTCGTGCATCCAGGTTTGCACGTTCTGGTGGACCCGGCGGGAAACCTCCGCGAGTTGCGTGTGCTCGGCGTCGGTGAGCGGGATCGGCACCACGCGTGATACCCCGCCCGCGCCGACGACGACCGGCACCCCGAGCGGACCTCGCAAACCGTGGAAATCACCGGAATCGAGCATCGTCTGGCCCGCGACGAGCACTTCCCTGCCGTCGTAGAGCGTGCTCAGCAGATCGACGGTGACGTTGGCGGTGGCGAGCACGGTCTTGCTCCCGGAAAGATGCGTGACGTACGGCTTGACGATCACGCGTACGTCCGGGGGCAGGGTGTCCACCCGCGTGAACGCTTCCGCCACCCGGCCCGCCCGGAGTAGCTCCGTGACCTCGCGCTTTTCCCGCGTCACCACGTCCGCGAAATCCTCCGGCCGGACCCCGTGTCGCAGTCGGGTGATCGCGTCCTGGCGCTCGGCGGGGGACATCGCGTGGATTTGCACGCTGCTCCACACGGGCACCTGTCCGTCGCCGTGCTCGCCGAGCATGAAGCCGCTCACCCGTTGCCGGCGCACCCCGATGGCGGCGGCGATCTCGCGCCGGAAGCGCAGGGTGTCGGAATACGCGCCGATCCCGATGACCCGCTCCCTCCCGATGGCTTCCGCGAAATACGCCACGCCGAGTTCCACCGGATTGCTGACGACGATCACGATCTCCGTGCCCTGTCCGTGGCGCGCGAGGGCCTCCGCGTATGCGCGGAACACCGGCGCGTTGGCGGCGGCGAGGCCGGCGCGGGTCGGATTGTTCCCCGCGAGACGCGGCGGAAGCGTGGTTCCCGCGCTGACCACCCACAGGTCGGCGACGATGTCTTCGGGGTGCAGCGCCACGTCGATGTACGGAACGTGTTCGGCGTAGGCGTCCGTGAGGTCGGACATGAGCCCGTGCAGCACGCTGCCCGACGAACCGTCCCGGCGGCCGACGAGCTGGAGGCGCTCCGTCGTGGAGAGCAGCCGTGAGGCGACCAGTTGGCCGGCGATGGCTCGACCGCAGTCGCCCGAAGCTCCGAGAATCGCTACATCCATGGCGGAAATTATGCTAGAGATTGGTCGTGAACATGGAGGGGGTGGACTACCCGGCGGCCCGCGCGACGTGCGAGATGCCCTCCGCCCCCGACACCGCCGTACCACTACCACAGCCGACGGTGAACACCCGCTTCTTCTTCCGTCCGCCGACGAACCCCCGCCCCGCCCCATGAAAACGCCGACCGACGTGGAGTACCGGATCCTGCGGTTCCTCGAAGAATCCGCCGGCGGCACGGCCGAACCGACGAACTCCCCCGGCGGACCCTCCGCCAGCTTCGCGTCGTGGCCCGGTCCCCCGCTTTCGGCCGCGCGCCGCCTCGCCGCCCACGCCAACGCCGCGCGCGGCCGGGACGTGCTCTGGCTCGTCGGCATCCGCCACGGCAAGCCGACCGGCGCCGACGCCTCCGGCCTGGAAAACTGGCTGGCCGGCGTGTCTCGTCACTTCGACGGACTCGCCCCGCGCGTACGGGCCTACAACATCCCCGCCGGGCGCGGTTTTCGTGGCCGTAGCGTCCAGGTGGTGGCGCTCCACATCGAGACCGAGCGCGTCCCGTTCGTCATCCGGCTCGCGGGAGGGCAACCGTCTTTCGAG
>CALMVM010000034.1:4302-4536 GCA_937873255.1 uncultured Verrucomicrobiota bacterium
GTGCCGTGGTTCGACCTGACCGATGGCCTGATCCGTTCGGCCGGTCGCTTGGAACTCGTCAAGCTGCTCGCCCCGATGCAGGATTTGCCTCGCTTCGAGACCCTCGAAGCGGAATTGACCTTTTATCGCAATCCGCACACGACGCCGGGCAGCAAGGCGCTGTATCGATGGACCTTGGACGGGTCGCTGTACGTCGTGCCGGCCGGCGAGGTCCGCGTCGTCGTGCCGCTGCAC
>CALMVM010000035.1:0-213 GCA_937873255.1 uncultured Verrucomicrobiota bacterium
AGCGTATCGACGCGGATGAACAGGCGCGCGTGCTGTTTGATCGCATGACGGTAGATCTCGCGCGGATGGTGAGGCGCGGGGACGTGGACTACTTCCTCAAGCAGCCTGCCAACCCGCAGCAAGGGAATGATCGGATCGCGTTTTACAGCGCGGTGCCGGGATATTTTCCGTCGGGCGCGAACACCGCTTCCACGTCGCAGAGCCCGCTTTCGC
>CALMVM010000035.1:278-1705 GCA_937873255.1 uncultured Verrucomicrobiota bacterium
AACCAGTCAGTCGATTACCAGAAGGTCGAGCGATTAGGCAAGGGATTGGTCTGGAACGGGGTGTCCACCGGCACGGCGCCATTGTTTCTTCCCGTGCCGCTGGCGTCACCGCTGGCGTCACCGCTGCCCTCGCCAATGCCAGCATCCGTCCCGACGCCGGCGTGGCCGCAAGCCGGGAGCGCCACGCTGACCGATAGCAGCTATGAATTGATGGGGCCGCAGGTATTTCGCCTCGAATACTATTATCTGCTGAAGGGGCAGACAGTCGCCGGTACGAACTATTCTGCGGTCCTCAGCGACACGCCTTGGGACGCACGGATCGCGGGACACGCCAACGTGGCGGGATTGCAGGATGTGGCCGCTATCGCGGTGGCCATCGCCGTCATTGATCCGAAAAGCCACGCGCTCGTCACCGACGCGCAGTTGGCGAGCTTGGCGACGCAGTTGGTCGATTTCAACGCCTCGGGCGGCGCGGGCGCGATGGAGGCCAAGTGGCAGGCGACGCTCGACGCCGGCGTGACCGGCATCCCTGCGGCGGCGACCCGGTCGGTGCGGATCTATCACCAGTATTTCTATCTGTGATGCGCCCCTCCAAAATCTCCTTCGGACCCTGCGCCCCCGCGCGGTCGCGCGGCGTGGCTCTGGTGATCGTGCTATCCTTCGTCGTGCTGCTGACGGTCGCGGTGGTGGCGTACTTCTCGCGTGTGGTGAGCAACCGGCAGACCGCCAACAGCAGCTTCAGCGGCGGACAGGCCGACCAGTTGGCGCGCAACGCCCTGGAAGTGATCGTCAACGATTTCAAGCAGGAGATCGTCAACGGCTCGACGCCCACGTCGAACAACGGGGTGACCACCTATTTTCCGGTGGACGACGCGAACGGCAAGCCAAGCCGGGCCTACATGGTGCCGGTGCGTTCCGGCAATCCCGGCGCGCCCCCTTTCACGAGCGTGAACCCCGACCCGATCCCGAACCTGATCCGGCGTAGCGTGCGTTCGGACGCGATGGCAGCCCCTGGAGTGGCCAGCCGCGCCTCCGCCGTCAACAGCGCCGCCGACGCCTCGGTCAACGGGCGTACCGTCTCCTCGACGCGTTGGAATCGTCACTTCCTCGTGCCGCAGAAGGACGCCACGGGCGGTGGTGCCGAACCGATCGCGTCGTTCACCGCGCCCGACTGGGTGATGATGACCAGGGAGAAAGGTCCGGTGGCGCTTTCCAATCCGACCACGGACGCGGGCGGCAACCCCGTCACCGTCGTCGGCCGCTACGCGTACGCGGTGTACGACGAGGGCGGCTTGCTCAATGCCAACGTGGCGGGGTTCCCCGTTCCCGGCGGTCTCACCCAGGCGCAATTCCAGACTCAGTTTCCGCAGTTCGGGAGCAAGGGCGTGCTCGGTTTCGCCGACCTCACGCGGGTTCCGATCAAGCCG
>CALMVM010000035.1:1715-6310 GCA_937873255.1 uncultured Verrucomicrobiota bacterium
GGTGGCCTCCCAGTATCCGGGCGACTATTTGCCCCAGCATAACGCCGTTGACCAACTCGTCGGCTGGCGCAACTACGCGACCAGCCAGCCGGGCGGTACGTTGAACCTGTTCACCTTCGATCCGGCTGCCACGACACGGTACGCGCAGGGCGTGACGGCCAACAGTTCCGGGTTCATGGGTGTCGGCACGAGCGTCTGGCAAAACCGCACTGACCAATCCTTCGTCAACCGAGGCCAGTTGATAGCCTTTCAGCAAAATCTCCAGCAAACCTCGCCCGGTGCCTTTCCGCCGAATGCACTCCAGTACCTCGGCACCTTCTCGCGCGAACTCAACGCGCCAAGCTGGGGACCGACGGCCAATGCCTCCGACTTGGGTGGTGCCAACACGGATGCCAACGGTCGGCCATCCAACTACAAAACGATCCGGGACGCGGACACGTCCTATAACCGGCTCCTGTCCGGGGTGCGTTTCGCCAACGGCGGCACGGTCCAGAGCTACTACGTGGACGGGACGGCGTTCAGTTATTCGGTAAACGCGGGCGATCCGCTCGTGCAGCGTCGGTTTCCATTGGGGCGGCTGGCGTGGATCGGTCCGAACGGCCCGCAAAATGGCGGTACTCCTGACAATATCAAAGCGTGTTTCGGGTTGCAGTGGGATGGTGCCGGAGCCTGGAACTATGTTGCCGCGAGCAGCACGTATAGTTCTCCGAGCACCACGTCCGGCGAACCAACGAGTGCTCCCTACCGGATCAAAACTCTCGGCGAGATCGCCAAGGAATCCCCGCCGCGCGAGCCGAACTTCTTCGAACTCCTCGCGGCGGGGATACTCTCCGGTTCGCTGGCCATGTCGGCGGAGGATCGCAGCACCTATTCTACCTCGACGTATTACCACGAGGCACGCCAAGAGGCTTGGCCTGACCTACACGTGTTCCGCATCGGTGCAGCCATTCTCACGCAAGCCCAGACGACGGATGCGGCGACGGGTAAATTCTACCCGGTGGTAGTGGATTATCAGCGCAACGGAGATGACGTGAAGGCCGTTGGCACCGACAGCTTGCCTTACCTGAACATGTTCACCGTTCTCTCCGGGGTGGATTCTGCCTCCGCGACGCCCGCCATGGCTTGTTACATGCTTTTCAGCCTGTGGAACCCGCATCAAGATAACGGAACCGTCGCGCGCCCGCCGGTCAGGATGTGCCTGCAAGGAACGGTCTGCCTGGCCAATGACTACGGAACGGACGGGCCAGTTTACGTCCGCGCCGCGCTCCACCCCGGTTACATCCTGAACATCGGCGCGTCGCAGCCCGATGGAATCGAGAAGATTGTTTTGTCGGACAGCGGTGTGAACGGCTTTACCGATCCGCACGTGTTGCTTGGCGCAAATCCGTCTAATCCATCGATCGTGCCGGACGTGCAAGGCTCCCCGGGAATCGGTACGGATGCCGGACAACAATGGGCGACCTTACCCGCAATCCAAGGGCAGTACTATGTCGGGTACAGGCTGCCAAACTTTCACTACGATGCCACTAGGCTTGGTGCCACGTATACGCCCGGCACGAAACCCCCCCCATTTGGATCGTACCTCTGGTTTTTCGCCAACACCAACGCTCTGGCTCCATCAGAATTCAATTGCTGGTTGGAATTCCAAAATGCCAGCGGGAACTGGATTCCCTATACCTATCTGGCCGGAATCAAACACACGACGGCCTGCATTCCTGCGACCGTATGGAGTGGCGGATCCGTCCCCGGCTTTTACGCGGGGTACATGGGTCCCACCCAATCAACCACCACCCCTCCAGTGGGTCAGCCTGCTTCCCCGAAGAGTATCGATCCTGCGGCCGGCACGACGAACGGAGACAACAATTATTATCTGCATTACCCTCTTTTTAATTCTGACCCACGGACGTTGCGCTTCAATTACACGCAAGGAGAGACCACCCACAGCACCCCCGGCTGGACTAATTTTCTACATAGCTCGGTCTGGTCTTCCGTCACGGAGGCGCAGCCCACCAGCGGTCTGATTGGCAGGCCGGGATACCAAGACGTTCCCACGGTGTTTCGTCCGTCTGGCAGCACCAGTTGGGCTCCTGCTGGCCTCGCGCGCAACAACACTCTCACCGCTCCCGCCACCGCTGTCAGTTTCGCCGCCTACGCGGACCCGGACAAGGTCCAGCGCATCGCCGACAGCGGGCTGTACACGAATACGGCGGCGAGCACCGCGTCCAGTCACTGGCCGGGTGATCCGTATGCGTTGGTTGCGGACCGCAAGGATGCTTCCGGCATCAACTCCGTGAGCGACCGGCCGATCATGCTGCACCGGCCGCTGAACAACGTCGCCGAACTCGGCTACGCCTCGCGCGATTACCCGTGGAGGACGCTCGATTTCTTCAGCGCCAAGAGCGCCGACTCTGGCTTGCTCGATCTTTTCACAGCCTCGCCGAACGCCGGGGCGCTCAGCGCCGGACGGATCAACCTGAACACCCGGAACCTCCCCGCGCTCTCTGCGGCCCTTAACGGGACCACCGCCAACATCTTGACCAATTCGACAATGCCGTCCGACCGAGTTTCTTCCATCGCCTTTAAGTTGGCCGCGCAAACCTCGCAAACAACATCATCGACGGATTTCGTGAACAACGGCCCTTTAATCAACAAGGACGAGATCGTGACCCGTCTGGTCCCGAAGCTCAGCCAAGATACGACCATTTCGGCGACCTCGGATTTCGCCAATTTGGAGGATCAGAACATCAAGCCGCGCCGCGAAGCGGTGACGCGCGCACTGGCGGAGGTCGGTCAAACCCGCACTTGGAATCTACTGATCGATGTGGTGGCCCAGACCGGGCGGTATCCGGCGGGGGCGACCCAGCTTGGGAAATTCAACGTCGAGGGCGAGCGCCATTACTGGCTGCACGTGGCCATCGACCGTTTCACCGGCAAGGTCATCGACCAGCAGCTCGAAGTAGTCGCCGAATAGAACTCTGTACTAACCTCCCCCTTTTCATGCGCTTGTTCCTCCACCTGCTATCCATTCTGACCGCCTTAGCTGCCGCCGTTCCGCTGCCAGCCCAGAACCCGACCGATATCGCCCCGCCAAAGCCGCCGCTGGTGGCGGCGGTCCCCGAATCCTTCGACTGGACGATCACGGCGAAAACGACCACCCCGCCGCCGTCGCCGGAGGCTGCCAAACATGCCGCGTTGCGCATCACCGAAGTACACACCACAAAGACCGGCAAGATCCGACGCGATGACATCTCCTTCAACAACGGCACCCGGTCCACGCATTGGATCGTTGAACAATACCTCTTCTGGACCTCGGTCCAGGGGGAGGTTTGCGTCAGCGATCTACACGGCGCACCGGGATTGACGCCGGAAGATCCCGACCCGACTTTACCCAACTGCATTCCCGGTGTGCGATGGTTGCAGCCGACCTACTTCGACAAGGTAATCGTCGTCGACAAACGCCCTTGTTATCACTACCTCCACAATGAAGTCGAAGCATGGCTGGATGCTGAAACCCAGTTTCCCGTGGCTTACAAAAACGGGGACACTGTTTACACGTATAAATACGGCGTGGTTCCAGCGGAGCCGCTGACGTTGCCGCCCGATTACCAGCGAGCGTGGACGAAAATTCAACAAGCGCTCAATCTTCGGCGGCAATCCAGAAACACGCCGGTGTCACTTCGCTAAACGACGGGCGTTCCGCGCCGGAGCCATTACGTCCAGCGGGTCTGCACTGACTATCGGCCGCGTCGGCGTCGTCCGGCTGGGTTCCTGATGCGCTCCCAAAACGCGTTACGCGATGATTGATACGTTTTCAACTCTGGGCTGTCTGGAATTTACTCTGGACGAAGTCGCGGATCTAGCTGCGCGGTTCCATTTGCGCGGTCTGGTACTCCGCGTGCTCGCGCGCCGTCTCGATTTGGCAGATTACCTTGCCGGATGGTTCGCCGGGCAAGGCGGCTGGCAGGCGCGCGCGCCTTCCTGGAATTGCGCGACCTGCATGTCCGGTTGGTGGGTTCTTCTTTCGAACTCCTAAGCAGCGAGCCGCAGGCCCAGGCGGAATTGATCGCTTGCTGTCGGCTCGCGACGGCGTTGCGTGCGGGTTTTTGGCGGAGGAAGATGGGATGCAAGACCGAGCGAAGCAGACTACGATAAAGCCTCGGACGCGTTTCGTTGGTTGGATGATGTACGGATGCGCGAGGGATGACAGCTGGAAATTCTTCTGGAAGCCCACGGTGCCTTCTCGACCTCGGAGTCCTGCCTTCGTTTGTTAGATCGCTGGGACCAGCCGTTAGGCCTACTGTGGGATGTGCATCACACGTGGCGTTTTGGCGGCGAGGAGCCAGCGGATAGCTGGGGAACGGCTGTGGCCCCATGTCCGGCATGTGCAGGTGAAGAACAGCATCATCCGACCAGACGCCAAAGACGCATGTCAGTACGTCCTACTGGGAAAGAGAGACACCCCGGTCAAAAAAGCAATTCAGTTGATGAACGAAGCAGGCTATCGGGGAACCGTCAATTTGAAGTGAGAATTGGGTAGTGATTTTCAGTAAGTGACGGGTCGAGGTTGATCTGCTATGACTGGCGGGCATGAGCAA
>CALMVM010000036.1 GCA_937873255.1 uncultured Verrucomicrobiota bacterium
GGACCGTCCGACCATGCTGTTGTGCCGCTCGATCCACACAAAGTGCGGGAGAACCACGAAATCGTGGGAAGATCAGTAGGCCACGACTTGGCGAGTGCGCCGACACAGCGCGATCCACAGCCAGCATTCCCGAGTCTTCTTCTGCACGAAGCTCCAGAGTTCATCCAATTCCAGTACGTCACCGCTCTGACCGGACAGAAGCGTGTCCTCGAACGCCGGGAGGGCCGCCACTTTTTTCCCCACCCAAACCATCGGGGTTTGGTAACAGACTCCGAAGGTGCGTTTGATCCCGCGCGCGCTCATCCGACGGGAAGTGAGCGAACGGGCATCGCAAAACAGGGCGGGGCCGCGTCGCGCCACCCGGCGTGCGAACTTTCGAGAAGTGGCGCCCCCCAGCGTGCCAAAAAGCGGTCAAGCCTACAGCCAGACAAGGAATGGCGTGAAGCACTGAGAATGAGTGGTGTGTTCATGCCGGTTTCGACGACATTGACGACGATGTGTGACAGCACGCAGAAATTTTTTCTCTGTCCATGGGGCCCCGTAGGCACAACGAACCGTGTAAGCGGAGCCGGCAAAACGACTCAATCCGTCCTTGCGTCGTGAAAGGAAAAGGGGAGAAATGATCGGGTTGCCCATGCGCCGCCTCTTCCCGCTCTTCGCCCTATTCTTCAGCTTGCCCGCGCTCGCGGAAACCAACCCCGCGTGGACGACGCCGCTGCCGCCCTTTCAGATCGCCGACCATCTTTACTATGTCGGCAGCGAAGACTTGGCCGCTTATCTGGTCACGACGCCGGCCGGTAACATCCTCATCAATGCCAATCTCGACACCTCGCCGCCGCAGATTCGCGCGAGCATTGAGACCCTGGGCTTTCAATGGGCGGACACCAAAATCCTGCTCAACGGGCAGGCGCACTACGACCACATGGGCGGGGCAGCCGAAATCCTGCGCGAGACGCACGCGAAGAACATGGTCATGGAGGGCGACGCCGACGTGGTCGAAAGCGGAGGGCGCACCGACTTCCTGGCGGCGAGCGGTTCGGTGCCGCCTTATCCGCCGGCGCGCGTGGACCGTGTTCTGCACGACGGCGACACCGTCGAACTGGGCGGCATCACGCTCACCGCACACAAAACGGCGGGGCATACGCGCGGTTGCACGACCTGGATCTTGCCGGTCCATCTGCCGGGCGAGCCCGCTGACCGGGTGCGCAATGTGGTCATCGTCGGCGGGGTGAGTTTCTGGTCGGACTTCCACTTCATCGACCGGCCCGGCCAGCCGACGTCCTACCCGGGCATCGCCCAGGATTTTGCCAACACCTTCCGCGTGCTGCGATCCCTGCCGTGCGACATTTTTCTCGGCGCGCACGGCGGCTATTTCCGTCTCAAGACGAAGCTGCCGCGCCTCGCCCGGAGTGGCCCGCAAGTCTTCCTGGATGCCGCTGGCTACCAGGCGTTCGTCACGAGAAACGAGGCGGACTTCGAAGCGGCCCTGAAGAAGGGGCAATAACGGCGCGTCCTCCAAGTTAGCAGCGTTCCATGCCTGAAATCACCGAGCGTCGGTTGCAGGCTGAGGGACCGTGTGCGTTGATCCCGGGACCGGATTTTTGTCGATCCGTCCGCCAAGGACACCAAAATCATTCTCCGTGAGAAATGCTTTTACCCACTCACCGACCGGGTCGGTGCCGTTCATCCTCCTTCTCCGAGCCATCGCTCTGCTGATTCTGGCGGTTTCATCCGTCCACGCGCAGAAAATCGAAGCGGGCAAGGAGCAGAAGGCGCTGACCCCCGACCTGAAGCCGGGCGACTACGTCTGGCAGCCGGAAGTCTCGCCCGCCGGTCCCGTCGCCGTCATCGTCAGCCTGGCCGAGCAGACGATGTACGTCTACCGCAACGGCGTGCGCATCGGCCGCTCGACCGTGTCCTCGGGCAAGGACGGGCACAAGACACCCACGGGCGTGTTCACGATCCTGGAAAAGAACGTGACGCACCACTCCAGCGCCTACCACGAGGCGAGCATGCCCTACCAGGAGCGGCTGACCTGGGGCGGGGTGGCCATCCACGCGGGCAACCTGCCCGGCTATCCGGAGAGCCACGGCTGCATCCACGTGCCGATGGACTTCGCCAAAAAGCTCTACGAGGTCACCGACAAGGGCACCACCGTGCTCGTGACCGACGCCAAGGCTGCCGCCCCCCGCGCCAACCAACCCGGATTGTTGTTCTCCGCAGACAAGCTGGGGGGTGGAGCGTCGCCGGCCGTCTCGCCACCGACCGTTCCAGCCCCATCCAGCGACGGCTTTGCCTGGAAGCCGGAAGCCGCGCCGGAAGGTCCGGTGTCCATCCTCTACAGCAGCGCGGACAAGCGGGCTTACGTCTACCGCGACGGAGTGGAAATCGGCCGCGCGAACGCCAGCAGCGAGGAAGCGGGCCGCTCCTACGGCAACCACCTTTACACGGCGCTGGCTTCGACCACGCCGTCGGGCGACCACCCGTGGAATGCCCTGGACGGCCTGGATGGTCCGTCTGCCCCGGACGCGCTCGAACTGCGCGGGCGCCTGGGCATCCCGGAAGAGTTCATCGCCCACACGCGGGAAATCATCAGGCCGGGCACCACCCTCGTCATCACCGACAAACCGGTCGACCAGACGACGCAAAGCGGACGGAGCTTCAGCGTGCTGGACGCCGGGGAACAGTGACCGCTGCTTTCCGGGGCGGCTTCGTATCACTCCGGCCTCTGATCTTGCCCTGGTTCTGGTTCTTCCGCACTTTGTGTGGATGGATCGGCACGGCAGCCTTGCCGCACAGGTTTGTCCCTCTGGGATTGTTCCGTATTGACGGGAGGTTGGCCCACTTCCACACAAAGTGCGGGAGAACCTCAGAACCGGGGCAAGATCACAGTTCATAACAAGCTCTAGTAATACTTCGTCAGGTGGTTTTGGTACGACAAAATCGCACGGCCTCCCCTCGGGAAGAGGACCGTCGATCAGGCAAAAATGGTTGAAATTGACCAGCAAAATATCCACTATCGTTGAGGTATTTACAATACATGACGAAGTATTACTAGGTAGCGGGATCACGGACGAGGCGGTAGCTCTGGGCAAGCCGAAGCACGGGACCAAACTCGGCCTCCACATTAGGCGAAGCTGCAACGGCGACAAACAGGACGCAAGTGCCCACATCGCAGGCAAGTCGGAAGCTGACACGCTCCCGACCGCTGAACTCGTAGGCGAACCACTGACCGGCCTCGAAGTCGGTGGCACGCAGACCCAGAGAGATGGTGGCGTGATCGTCGGCGTCGAGTGCGGAGCCGACCAGCGAGGCCAGCACCTCAAGGCACGGCACCCAGTTGTGCTCGGCAATCCAGATCGCGTCCATGGGCGAGAAGCGTAGCTACCTAACGCCTCCAAGCTCAGCGACAGGCAGGGCAAAGACAAGCTCGGAAAAACAGGAAACGCCTCACCGCCCTGCCTGTTCGCTGGAGCGGGTGGTTAGGCGGCGCGAATTCACAAAGT
>CALMVM010000037.1 GCA_937873255.1 uncultured Verrucomicrobiota bacterium
ACCGCCTGGGTTTCGCCGTGCAGCTCTGCTACATGGGTTATCCAGGCGTCGTGCTGAGTGCCGGTGACGCGCCGCCGCGAATGGCACATCCGAGATGAAACGTATTCGGTCGCGTTGGCAGAGCTGGTCAACGCGCAGTTCCGCCAGCCCTTCGCCGCGCATTGGGGCGAGGGCGTCACCTCGTCCTCAGATGGCCAGCACTTCAAGGCAGCCAGTCGCGCCGAGAGCACCGGTCACGTGAACCCAAAGTACGGCACGGAACCAAGGCGTATGTTCTACACGCACGTCTCTGACCAGTACGCTCCCTTCCACACCAAGATCGTCAACGTGGGCGTGCGCGATGCGACCTACGTGCTCGACGGCCTGCTCTACCACGAGAGCGACCTGCGCATCGAAGAGCACTACACGGACACCGCTGGCTTCACCGACCATGTCTTCGCCTTGATGCACCTGCTCGGCTTCCGTTTCGATCCCCGCATCCGCGACCTTGGCGAGACTAATCACCGCAGGCAAAGGGCACGCAGATCTGTACATTGTCGTGTGCGTGTTCAGCAGCCTCGAAGTGGGAAAGGGCAACGAAGCGACTGGCTGCTCACGGCACCTGGAGAAAAGCCGTGATCCTGCCACCGTGCCCCGCCGAAAATCCCTCGGAGGGACCATGCTCCAACTCGGTATCGACCAAGCCGGGTTCGACTGGAATGGGCTGAAGGAAGTTCATCACGAGAGAAATTTGCATCACGTCTCTCCGAGACCGGATACCTACTCGAAAGGTTCGCTGCTTCACTGGACGCCGCCCTCAAATGTATCTCAAACGCGTCCTAAACCTCCAGGGGTACGCCGACATGGACCACTTCAAGAGCTGGCAGGCAAAGATAATCGGCCGCCGAGAGCGAGTTGCGGCCGAGGACATGATAGATGCCCAAAACGGTGCGCGCCCACCAGCCGCCGCGGCTGACGAGGGTACCTACCTGCGCAACGTCAAGCGCATCGCTCCTTTTCGCGCACCGCCCAAGGAGCTTTGACGCCTTTTACAAAGCCAGACGTCAGACGGTATCTTTGAACGTCAGCAGGAGTTTGTGCGCGCGGTGAGAACTGCTCGGTCGCGGAAAAGCGACGGGACGTGTCTCTCCCTGCAAGGATGGGGTTCACGGATGCAGGAGGGCGGCGTGCGCAGTTGAAACGCTAAACGGTCGAGACCCATCGAAGCACCTGCAATTTCCAAGAATCATAGAACGAAAGTTCTCCGATGGTCGAATCAGGTTCCGCCATGGAAACTCCTGACCCGCAGAAAACGATCTCCACCCTCAACACGCTCATCGAAGCGCTCAAGGACGGTGAGAAAGGTTACCAGCAGGTGGCCGACGCGACCCACGACGCGGACCTCAAGACGCTTTTCAGCGGCTACGCCGAGCAGCGGCACGAATTTGCCAAGGCACTCCAGAAAGCAGCCTTCGAACTCGGCGAAGCCAAACCGGAAACGGATGGCAGCGTGACTAGCGCCGTGCATCGCGGCTGGATCGGCTTGAAGAACGTGCTGACCAGCCAGGACCGCCACAGCATCCTGGCCGAGTGTGAGCGCGGCGAGGACAGCGCCGTCAAGTCCTACCGACTGGCTTTGGCGGACGCCAGCCTCGGGGCAGCGGCCAAGGCGCTGGTGCAAACGCAGAACGATGCCGTGCTGGCAGCGCACAACGACATCAAAAAGCTGCGCGATGATTCCACCCGGGCCAAGTAATTGTTGCGCGGATGGCGGGAAGTAAATCCGTAGCCAAGATTGATTGATCAAGTGCTTCCATGGGTTCCATCCCTGCACAGATGACCCTGATCGCCATCCGCGACGGCAAGGGCGACGCGCACGCCCTCTACCCGGAGACGGTTCCCACGCCTCAGCCTGGCTCGGGCGAGGTGCTCATCCGGATGCACGCGGCGGGGGTGAACCGCCCCGACCTTTTGCAGCGAAAAGGTCTTTACCCACCCCCGCCCGGCGCGCCGGACACGCTCGGGCTGGAAGTGGCGGGCGAGGTGGTCGCACTCGGCGACCGCGCGGCCCGCTGGAAGGTGGGTGACGCCGTGTGCGCCTTGCTCGGGGGTGGAGGCTACGCGCAGTACGTGGCGGTGGACGCCCGCCAAGTCCTGCCGATTCCGGCGGATGTCGATATGGTCCAGGCCGCGGCGCTGCCCGAAACAATCTTTACCGTGTTCTCCAACGTCTTCGAGCGTGCTCGCCTCCAAGCCGGTGAAACGCTGCTGATCCACGGAGCGACCAGCGGCATTGGCGTGACGGCCATCCTCATGGGAAGAGCGGCGGGGGCCCGCGTCATCGCCACCGGCCGGGGAGCAGCGAAAGCAGAGGCCGCCCGCCGCTTGGGGGTTGACCTCGCGCTGGATGCGGGCACGGGCGACTGGTCCGAGGCCGTGCAGGCCGCCGGTGGAGTGGACGTGGTGCTGGACATGGTCGGCGGCGACTACTTGGCCAAGAATCTTGCTGTCCTGAAGCCGGACGGTCGCCTGGCGCAAATTGCCTTCCTGGCGGGTGCGAAGGTGGAAGTCGATCTGAGTCTGATGCTCGGCAAGCGGCTGACGCTGACGGCTTCCACTCTGCGCGCACGTTCGGCGCAGGAGAAGGGACGCCTGGCCGCTGCCATCGAGGCGCGTGTTTGGCCCTGGGTTGCCTCTGGTCAGGTTCGCCCACCGGTCGACCGGAGCTTCGCGCTGACGGACGCCGCCGCCGCCCACGCCTACCTCGAAGCGGGTGAGCACGTGGGCAAGGTGGTGCTGAAAGCGTAGGGCGACCGTACTGCGACGAGCCTACAGCGGGCGTCGAACCTCTTTTTCCAAAGCGATCCTCCGCCAAATATTTTCTCTTCTCTCCATGTCCCATCTTCCGGCTCAACGGTCATCACCTGCTCCACCACCGCTACATGCGCAAGAACTTCAACGTCATTCTCCCTC
>CALMVM010000038.1 GCA_937873255.1 uncultured Verrucomicrobiota bacterium
TCACCACCCGGCGGGCATGTTGCGCGACGGGGCGGGGCTGGCGCTGAAGCTGCCGGCGTTTGTGCAGGCGGCGGAGCGATGGGTGCTGCCGGCCTTCTCGCCGTGGGCAGCGGGCGGCGGGAGCGGCAAATGGGGACGCGGCGCGCGGCGCTGGCTGTGCAGCCCGAAACGGATTTTGCCGCCGGAAATGGTGGATCGCTAGCAACCGGTGAGCGGCACCACGGCGAATAGAACGGTGTGAAACCAATCGCCGAAAATCTCTGGACGCTGCACTACAAACTCCCGCTCTTGGGCGAATACCTGGGGCGCAATGTCACCGTTATCCGGTTATCCTCCGGCGACCTGGTGATCCACTCCACGGGGCCGTTCACGCCCGAGGTCGTGGCCGCGATCAAGGCGGTGGGCCGTCCGGCGTACCTTGTGGAAGCTTACCTCGCCCACGACACCTTCGCCAAGGAAGGGCGCGCGGCGTTCCCGGACATTCCCTATCTGGCCCCGGAAGGGTTTTCGGAGGCTGTCGGTTTCCCCACCGAGACGCTGCACCTCGCGCCCGAGGCGTGGGCGGGAGAACTGGAGGCGCTCGAACTGGCAGGCAAGACCAAAGCGCGGGAGTTCGTATTTTTTCACCGTCCCTCGCGCACGCTGATCGTCACGGACCTGGTGTTCAACGTGGAGGACGACGCGCCGTTGGGAGTGAAGGTCGCGTCACTTCCGCTCGTGGGTTTTCAGCACAGCCCGGGCGTGCCGCGCCCCGAGAAAATGCAGGTGGAGGACGAGGACGCCTTTGGCGGTTCGCTGGACACGATGATGAGTTGGGATTTCGACCGGGTGATCGTCGGCCACGGCGAACCCATCGAGACCGGTGGCAAGGCGCGCTTGCTGGAGGCGTTCAAGGCCGCAGGCTTCGAGGACGAGGAGTAGGCCGCAGGCGGTCCGCGCGGGCCGCAGGCGTCTCAGCGGCGGTTGGACGCCGGGGCGGGCGTCGGGTCGTCGAGATTCAGTTGGTCCCGGAACGCCTTCCAAGTGTCGTCGGTGATGGATTCCAGTTCGGCCAGCTTGCGCTCGGCGTCGTTGCGCTGGGATTCGAGGCTGGCGAGCTCCTGCCGCAGACCGCGCAGGGCGTCGGCGGATTTTCCCTCGGCGCGAGATAGTTGTTCGTGCATCCGGGCAATGCGCGGCTGGAGTTCGCGCTGGCGGTCCTTCAGGCGCGCTCGCCATTTGTCCTTGTCGCGGGCGAACCGCTCGGCCGCCTTTTGGAATTTGACGCGCAGGTCGGGGTCCTGGTCCTTGAGATAACCGCTGACGGCGTTGAACGCGCTCAGCGCCTTGCGGCCCGTGCGGTCGGGGACGCCCTCCGGCGACGGCGACGGCAGTCGCGTGGTTTCCGCGCCGACACGGGGCGGCGCAGGCTCGTCTTCGGGCGGTTTTTCGCAACCGGTCAGACAAAGCGCGAACGCCGCCGCGACGAGCAGCGGGAGAGGCCGGCGGGGGGAGGACGGCATCATGGAAAACGGGGGAGGACGACGGTCAGGCCACGATATTAACGAGTTTGCCCGGGACGACGATGATTTTCTTCGGGGATTTGCCCCCCAGGTGTTCAAGCACCTTTGGTGCCGCGAGCGCGGCGGATTCGATCTGGGCCGTGGTGGCATCTTTTTTGACGTTGATGCGCTCGCGCAACTTGCCATTGATCTGCACGGGCATCTCGATCTCGTCCTCGACGAGCAGGGATTCGTCGTGCGCCGGCCAGGGCTGCGCGGCCAGCAGACCGCCGCCGACGGGGAATTTCGATTCGAGGGCTTCGCTGAGTTCTTCCGTCAGATGCGGCGCGAACGGATTGAGCAGTTGCAGGAGGATTCGCAACCCTGAGACGGGCCGCTCCGTGGCGGCGGTCAATTCGTTGGTGCACACCATCATCTGGGCGATGGCGGTGTTGAAGCTGAGGGTGTCGATGTCGGCGCCGACCTTTTTGATCGTCGCGTGGACGACCTTGTTCTGCGCGGCGGTGGGAGCAACGTCGCGCACGGCGTCGCCCAACCGCCAGTTGCCCTCCTGATCTTCCTCCATCACCAGACGCCACACGCGCGCCAGGAACCGGACGACGCCCTGCACGCCGGTCGTGCTCCAGGGCTTCGTTTGCTCCAGCGGACCCATGAACATCTCGTAGAGCCGTAGGGCGTCCGCGCCGTATTCGCTGATGACCTCCTCGGTCGTCACCACGTTGCCGCGGCTCTTGGACATTTTCTGGCCGTCGTCGCCCAGGACGGTGCCCTGATTGACCAGTCGTTGGAACGGCTCCGGCGTGGAAACATAGCCGTGGTCAAAGAGCACCTTGTGCCAGAACCGCGCGTAGAGCAGGTGCAGCACGGCGTGCTCCGTGCCGCCGACGTACAGATCGACGCCGCCCGGCTTGCCGCCGCCCATCCAGTAGCGTTCGGCCTCCTGCCCGGCGAACCGCTGGCCATTGCGAGGGTCGCAGTAGCGCAGGTAATACCAGCACGAGCCCGCCCACTGCGGCATCGTGTTGGTCTCGCGCGTGGCGGCTTCGGAATAGCGCACCCACTCGGTGGCCTTGGCCAGCGGCGGCTCGCCCGTGCCGGTGGGCTTGTAGTCGTCCAGATCGGGCGGCAACAGAGGCAGTTCGCTCTCGGGCAAGGCAGAGTGTTTGCCGTCCCGCCAGGTCACCGGGAACGGTTCGCCCCAATAACGCTGGCGTGAGAACAACCAGTCGCGCAGCTTGTAGTTGATCTTGCGCTGGCCGCTGCCGTTCGCTTCGAGCCAGTCGATGACGGTCGCCTTCGCCTGCTCGGTCGGCAGACCGTCCAGCGAGAGGACCGCGCTGTGCGAGTGGACTGCGGTGCCGTAGCCGGCCAGACAAACGTCCGCCGCGTTGTCCGCTCCCGGTAATTCTACGACCTTGCGGATCGGCAAGTTGTACTTCTTCGCAAACTCCCAGTCCCGCTCGTCGTGCGCGGGCACGGCCATGATCGCCCCCGTGCCGTAGCCCATCAGCACGTAGTCGGCGATCCACACGGGAATGCGCTCGCCGTTGACCGGATTGACCGCGTACGCGCCGGTGAAGGCGCCCGTTTTTTCCTTGGCGAGTTCGGTGCGCTCCAGGTCGCTTTTGCCCGCGATGTTGGCGCGGTATGTGGCGATGGCGTCCTTGTGCTCGTCGGCGGCGAACACGTCTACCAGCGGATGCTCGGGTGAGAGCACCATGTACGTCGCGCCGAATAATGTATCCGGCCGCGTCGTGAACACGCTCAGCTCCGCCCTACGGTGGACGCCGTGCCCCTCCGGCACGGCGTCCTGC
>CALMVM010000039.1 GCA_937873255.1 uncultured Verrucomicrobiota bacterium
GGAGATCGTCAAGGTCGCCCCGCCGGTCGCCGCTAACACGCCGCCCGCCCGTTGATTCGGCGTCCTTGCAATTTTTATCCTCCGCTCACCTCCAACCTCCCCCTCCCATGGCCTGGATCAAACTCAACTACGACCGTTTCCTGCTCGCGGTGTTCGCGCTGGTCCTGCTCGTCTGCGCCGGGTTGCTCATCAACAGCGCGCGCGGCTACAGCGAAGGGTTCAGCAGCCTCCAGAACCAGCCCGCGCCGAACGCCAAGCCGGAAGTCACGGTCGATAAAAAGGACATCGACGACAAGCTCGACAAACTGGCGACCCCCGACCTGTGGAAGCCCCGCATGCTGGGCAAGAACCAACTCCCGTTGGTCAAGTCGGTGCCGTACATCGCCAAGGTCAACGCGGACGGGACCAAGATCCTCGTCAACCCGCTCGAAGAATCAGCGGAACCGCTCCATCCGCCCGTGACCAACGACTGGATCATGAGCCACGGCCTCGACCTGCTGGCCTCGAACATCCTGGAGCAGGACACCGACGGCGACGGGTTTTCCACGCTCGACGAGTGGAACGGCAAGACCGATCCGAGCAACAAGGATTCGCACCCGCCCTACTGGTCGAAGCTCTACCTGAAGCGTTTCGTGCGCGTGCCCTTCCACCTGCGTTTCGAGTCGAAGAACAACGACCAATTTTTCATCAACGAGACGGACAACGACGAGGCCCCCACACAGAGAAAGAAGCTGGGCGAGACCGTCAAGCTGGGCAAGTTCACTTTCAAGCTGACGGCCTACAAGGAGAAGTACGATACCTCGCACAATTTCAAGAAGGACATCTCGGAGTTGACGCTGACCAATGTGGAAACCGGCCAGATGGTGGTCCTGCCCAAGGGCGAGGACGTGGATTCGCCGACGACCTACGCGGTGCTCAACTACGTGTGGAACGGGCCGGGGGCGAAGCCGGAGTTCGCCGTGCAGCGTGACCAGGAATTCACGCTCGCGCCGGAGAACGATGTCAAATACAAGGTGGTTGAACTCAGCGACACGGACGTGAAGGTCGTCAGGATGGGGGAGAAGAAAGAGGAGTTGCACCTGCGTTTCCAGTCCAAGTAGGGCCTGATTCCTGCGGGCGCTCGCCCGCCGCGCCAGCGGCGTCCAAAACAAGGTAGGGATGGATTTCCGAGCCGTCCGTAAATTCTCTGGCGGGACGGATCGTGCGCACGAAGGTCATCCAAGCCATTTTACGGACGGCTCGGAAATCCATCCCTACCTTGTCGGTTTGGACGCGCCTGCGGCGCAACGGCTCCGACCGAACTGAGAAGCCGGTGTGCCGGGAGCGGATTCGAGACGCACGGGGCGATTAAACCCCGCTTCGCTGAATTCGTTTCGCCGCCGGATGCCTCCCGCGCAAAATAAATGTTTTTTGCGATAGACGCCGGCTGGCCGTCTGCGCTACACACGTTCCTGCGGGATGCGACCCGCGGGCGACACCGTCCGCGTCAAGGGAGCCGCCCCGTTCATCCCCAGCAGTTTTTTCAGCGTTCCTCGTCTCTCCTCCCTATGATCCGTTTCCGTCCGCTTCCCTTCTGCTTCCAGGTGGCCGCCGTCGGTACCCTGCTGCCCTGTCTGGCCTCCTCGCTCCACGCCCAGACGCGCACGACGACCACGACCACGCGTCGCACCACGACGCGTTCGCTCCAGTCGACGGCCGCGAGCGAGGTCGCCCGCCGCCAGAGCCGCGCCGTCAACGCCGAGGACGAACTCCGCCAGGGCGACGCCGCGATGGTGCGCATGGATTACGAGGACGCCGTGCGCTACTACCGCACCGCCACCGATTCGCTGCTCGACGCCCCCGCCACGGGCGACCGCCGCCGGGTGGCGATGAAGAAATTTTTCGACGCCTCCCTCAAGCTGGCGGAACTGCGCATCACCGAGGCCCGCTACGCCGACGCGGAGGCCGTGGCCAAGATCGTCCTGCGCCCGGAGTACGACCCCAACTACGAGCCCGCCCTCGAACTGCTCCAGCAGCTCGAAGACCCCGAGTACTACAACCAGACGATCACCAAGAAGCACATCGAGAAGGTCCAGCGCGTGAAGGACCTCCTGCGCGCGGGCACTCAGTATTACGACACCGGCCGTTACGACCTCGCCTTCAAGAAATACGAGGAAGTGCTCGCCCTCGACCCGTACAACGACGCCGCCCGGCGCGGCGAGGAGCGCGTGGACCTGGCCAAGTCCAAGCACGCGGAAAACACCGGCTACCCGGAGACCCGTGGCCGGCTCATCCAACAGGTCAACACCGGCTGGGAACTGCCCATCCGCCGCGGCGCCGCCGACGCCGACCCGCGCCGCAACTTCCAGCGGATCGCCGACAGCTCGGGCACGGTCGCCATCAACCGCAAGCTCGCGAGCATCATCATCCCCAACATCGAGTTCCGCCAGACCACGCTCAACGACGCCGTGGAGTTCCTGCGCCAGGAGGCGCGCCGGCTCGATCCCGCCGCCGACGAGGGCGAACGCGGGGTCAACATCTTCCTGAAGCTGTCCTCGGGTAGCCCGCGCACCACCGCGCCCGCCGCGACGACCGAAGCCGGCATCCCCGGCCTGCCCCCTGGCGCGGAAGGTTCCACGCCCACGGTCAACGCGCCATCGGCCGCCTCCGCGCCGACCGGCAACACGCGCATTTCGCTGACGCTCAGCCGCATCCCACTGAGCGCCGCGCTCGACTACGTCGCCAAGGCGGCGAACCTCAAGATCAAGGTGGAACCCTACGCGGTGTCCATCGTGCCGCTGACCGAGGAGACCGGCGATCTGGTCACGCTGGAAATCCGCGTCCCGCCGAGCTTCATCACCCAGACCTCGAACGCCACCGTCGGCAGCGCGCTCAACGAGGGCGCGACGACGGCCGGCGGGGGCGGCGGCACCAAGGACGTGAGCGGCACCGGCAGCTCCCCGCTGTCCTCGCGTGTGGACGCCAAGACATTCCTGGAAAGCAGCGGCGTGACGTTCCCGCCCGGGGCCAGCGCGGTGTACCTCGCCTCGACGAGCAAGCTGGTGGTGCGCAACACCCAGGCCAACATCGACCTGGTGCAAGGCATCGTGGCCGATTCCATCCAGGTGCCCAAGCAGGTCGAGATCGAGAGCAAGTTCATCGAGGTCACGCAGAACAACCTCAAGGAACTCGGCTTCGACTGGACGCTGGGCCAGTTCAACCTCGGGCGCTCCAGCGAAAAGGTGTTCGCGGGCGGCGGCACGGTTGGGACCGGTGTTCCCACCACCAGCGCGAACGGGAGTGAGAATTTCCCCTTCAACAACGGCGGCTCGGCCGTCGGCACCAACCCGTTGACGGCTGGCAATCGCTCGGGCACCTACGGCATCTCGGCCAACGCGATTGACGCGCTGTTGCTGGGCAGCGGCGCGGCGGCGGTGGCCCCGGGCATCTTCAGCGTGGCGGGCGTCTTCACCGACCCGCAGTTCCAGGTGGTGATCCGCGCGCTCAACCAGCAAAAGGGCGTCGATCTGCTCAGCGCCCCGCGCGTGACGGCCAAGAGCGGCCAGAAGGCGACCATTGAGATCATCCGCGAGTTCATCTACCCGACGCAGTTCCAGCCGCCTCAGATCCCGCAGACCATCGGCAGCACGGGCGGCGGGTTCATCTCGGCCACGGGGGCCAGCAGCGCGCCTTCCTTCCCGGTGACGCCGACGACCCCGACGGCCTTCGAGAAGCGCAACACGGGCGTGACGCTGGAAGTCGATCCGGTCATCGGGCCGGACAGCTACACCATCGACCTGACCCTCCAGCCGCAGGTGGTGGACTTCGACGGGTTCATCAACTACGGCAGCCCGATTCAGACGATCACGACCAACGCCCTGGGCATCTCGCAGACCAACGTGTTGACGCAGAACGTCATCAACCAGCCGATCTTCAGCGTGCGCAAGGTGTCCACGAGCGTGAGTGTGTACGACGGCTCGACGGTGGTGCTCGGTGGCCTGGTGCGCGAGGACATCCAGAAGGTCAACGACAAGGTGCCGATCCTGGGCGACGTGCCGTTGGTGGGGCGGCTTTTCCGCAGCAAGATCGACCAGAACATCAAGCGCAACCTGATCATCTTCGTGACGGCGCGCCTGATCGATCCGGCCGGCCAGCCGTTGCTCAGCACGACTGAGGACGAGGAGGAAGCGCAGACCCTCACCGGCCCCGACACCTACGTGCAGCCTCCCGGACCGATGCCGAATTACTATAAGAAGTAATCACGGGGTGGTGCGAGCGAATCAGAAAAGCGCCTTCCGGGATGGGGGCGCTTTTTTGCTGGGAAAACGGTCAGACGTTTCGGTCGAGATCGCTCGGCAGTCGATCCGTCTCTGTTACCTGGCCACGGCACGGTGGCAAGAAAGTCCTCGAAACCCCGCCGTTGCCAGTGGGCTGCTACACACCGTAGGAAATCGAGGGTAGCGACGGTATGGTTTCGCTCCGCAGCCCCGGCAGGGGCGAAAGAATTTAGCCCACGGCGTGAGCCGTGGGGAAAGGCACACAAGTACGTAAGAGCCCCGGCAGGGGCATAAGAAAATACGGTCGCATCGGAGGACCACCGCGCCGGTTTTCTTACGCCCCTGCCGGGGCTGTGCGGTGTAATTGCAATGTTCCCACGG
>CALMVM010000040.1 GCA_937873255.1 uncultured Verrucomicrobiota bacterium
CTTTGGCACAAGGGCGGGTCACGCTGCCATGGACCCATCCACCGATCCCGCCGAGCCATCGACCGCGACCGAACTCACCGCGAGGATGCTCAACGAGTTCGTCTACTGCCCGCGGCTGTTTTACTACGAATTCGTGGACGGCGTTTTCGTGCACAACGCCGACACCCTGCGCGGCGCGCACATCCACCGGCGCGTGGACGGCGGCACGGGCAAGCTGCCGCCCGCCCAGGAGCCGAAACCGTCGCACGACGCCGCGCCGTCGGCCTTCGATCCCACCGCGCCGGCCGCCGAACCGACCACCGAACCCGCCGAGGATCTCGACGCCGCCCGCAAGCGCGGAGAGATCATCCATTCGCGCTCGGTCTGGCTGCGCAGCGAGCGGCTAAACGTCAACGCCAAGCTCGACCTCGTCGAGTCTCGCGAGGCCGCCACCGCCGACGGCCGGCGCGCCACCGTGCCGGTCGATTACAAGAAGGGAGCCCCGCGCGAGGGCGAGGACGCCAACGAAATCTGGCCCGCCGACCGCATGCAGCTCGGGTTGCAAATGCTCATCCTGCGTGAGAACGGCTATGAGTGCGCGGAGGGCGTCATCTATTATCAGGCGACCCGCCAGAGGGTACGACTGCCGTGGACGGCGGAACTCGCCGGGTGGATCGAGGCAACCGCCACGCAGGCCCGCGCGTGCGCGGCGTCGGGAGTCATCCCTCCGCCGCTGCGGCATTCGCCCAAGTGCGTGCGTTGCTCGCTGGCTGGCGTGTGCCTGCCTGACGAAACGGTCCTGCTTACGGAGGAGCGGCTCGAGTCCGACCCGGCGCGGGGTGTGTCCACCGACCCCGACCTGCCGCCGCCGCGTGCGCCGGGCGCGAGGGAACCGTCGGTGCGCCTGTTGATGGCCGCGCGCGATGACCGGCGCGCGCTCTATTTGAACACGCCGGGCCTGTGGGTGGGTGTCAAAAGCGAGCGCCTCGTCGTCCGCGAGAAGGACAAGGACACCAGTGAGGTGCGGCTGCGCGACGTGAACCATCTCGCGCTTTTCGGCAACATCCAGCTCTCTACGCAGGCGGTGCAGACGTTGTGCGAGCTGGAGATCCCCGTGACGTATTTTTCGATGGGTGGGTGGTTCTACGGGTTGACGCACGGCCACGGGTTGAAGAACGTGCACACGCGAATCGCGCAGTTCCGCGCCGCCGCCGATCCGGCCGTGGCGCTGTGGCTGGCCAAAGGCTTCATCCACGGCAAGATCCGCAACCAGCGCACGCTGCTCATGCGCAACCACATCGAGGTGCCGCCCGCGCCGATCCTGCGGCTCAAGCAGGCGGCCAAGGACGTGTTCGGGGCGCGGACGGCGGGCGAGCTTTTGGGCATGGAGGGTGCGGCCGCAGCGGTGTACTTCGAGCATTTCGGCGGGATGATCAAGGCGGCGGATCGGAACGCCGGGGAGGGCGACCCAGCGGCGGCCCTAGAGGCTTGGCGCGCCTTCGACTTCAACGGCCGCAACCGCCGACCGCCCCGGGATGCGGTCAACGCGTTGTTGTCGCTGGCGTACAGCCTGCTGGCCAAGGATTGCACGTTGGCGGCGCTGGCGGTGGGATTCGATCCGTACATTGGCTTCTATCACCAACCGCGCGCGGGGCGGCCGGCGCTGGCACTGGATTTGCAGGAAGAGTTCCGGGCGCTAATCGCGGACTCGGCGGTGCTCACGGCGTTGAACAACCGGGTGATGGAAGCTGGGGATTTCGTGCGCGCGGGCGACTCGGTCAGCCTGACGAAGAACGGGCGTCGGAAGTTTTTTGACTGTTACGAGAAGCGGATGGGCGATACGTTGAGGCATCCAGTGTTCCAGTATCAGGTGAGCTATCGCCGGGCGCTGGAGTTGCAGGCGCGGTTGCTGGCGAAAACGCTGATGGGAGAGATCACCGAGTACCGTCCACTGACCACACGATGAACGGAGTCGGCGAACGAGGTGGGGCTTTCCTTTCTGAGCAAACACGGGATACTATTGGAATCGGATGCGCGCGACATACTTGGTTTGCTACGACATTTGTGATGAGAAGCGCTTGCGCCGGGTGGCGGAAGTCTGCGAGGATTTTGGGGTGCGGCTGCAATATTCGGTGTTCGAATGTGAGTTGAGCGCGGGTGAGCGGGTGCAGATAGAAGCGAAGTTGAGCGAGGTGATCGACGCGCAGATGGATCAGGTGATGTTCGTGCATTTGGGACCGTCGCAGGGTCGTGCCCAATGGGAGATTTACGCGTTGGGTCGTCCGTACACGAAGCTGGCTGCGCCTTGCTACGTGTTTTGATGGATGTCTGAATAGGAGACGGGATGATGGCCGTTCTATGATAATTGAATCCGCGAGACGTGAGATGCTGAGCCGGGGTGCGTTGGTGTTCGTTGTGACTGCGGATCAGAGGTTTGCGGATGGAGGCTATAGGCTGATGGGTACAAGCTTGAGCCAAAATAACCTATGGGAAAAAGGTGCTCGCAACTTATGCTCTCAGATGCGATGCCTCAACAACTTACGATGAAGGCGTTTCCGGGCTGTTCCCAGCCCGGCTCCATTGAAGCCACCGGGCTTCTCCCTGCCGGGTCGACGCACAATTTAGTTTCCGGGCTGTTCCCAGCCCGGCTCCATTGAAGCGATCGAGAAAAACAAGTGCTGTTTTTGGTCCTCATTGGTTTCCGGGCTGTTCCCAGCCCGGCTCCATTGAAGCGTCGGTGACTGCGCTTGAGGGGCTCGCCTCGCGTTACGTTTCCGGGCTGTTCCCAGCCCGGCTCCATTGAAGCGTGACCGCCGCACTGTTGCCGCCCAAGATTCTCGTCGAGTTTCCGGGCTGTTCCCAGCCCGGCTCCATTGAAGCATGTTGAAGCAACTGTCCGTTTTTCTTGTTCGGTTGGTTTCCGGGCTGTTCCCAGCCCGGCTCCATTGAAGCACGCAGCCAGTCGCACCATCTGCTGACTTCCCTCGGCAGTTTCCGGGCTGTTCCCAGCCCGGCTCCATTGAAGCCTCACAGCCTGTCATCCTCACCGGAACGCCTGGTTTGTTTCCGGGCTGTTACCAGCCCGGCTCCATTGAAGCTGGCGTCCCGCCCGTGCAGGTG
>CALMVM010000041.1:0-1930 GCA_937873255.1 uncultured Verrucomicrobiota bacterium
GAGCTTGCCAGACGCCGACCCAACCACGCAACTCCTTTAACTCCACAGGTTCTTAGCTCGACTTTATCCATTTTTGGAGACGCTCCCTGCTGGAGAACGGCTTGCGAAAAGGTTTTTTGCATGTCGGTGTGCAAAAGGTGATGTTTAAAAACTCCCGTCCGCTGTGGCTGAAGCACTTGCACGCCCTCGGAAAACCGGCCCGCAAAAATGGATAAAGTCGAGCTTAGATGCTGTCTGATCCGGCTTAAGGTGGCGGTGGCCAACCCGGAGCGTCACCGTGCGGCGGGTTGCGTTGCGGCCCGTTTCCGCATTTCCTCGGCCTGCCGGCGGATGGTCGCCTTTACCGGCTCGAAACCGGGACCACAAATCAGCGCGACGTATCCCTCGGCCTGATCGGGCTTGCCCAAGTGCAGGCTGATCCGGGCGAGGTGGCTGTTGGCAAGGTCCGGTGCGGCGTCGCTCAGCCTGCGCACCCGTTCCCAAGCATCGAAGGCCAGCGCCCAATCGGGATTCTGCACGCCGTAAAACGTCTCGGCGTAAGCCTGCGCGTAACTTACGCTCCCCGCCGCGAGGTCGCTCGCCCGGCGGAAGTGCGCCAAGGCTTCGCGCTCGGCGGCTTTTTCGTCCGGCAGGGCGGGGGTGCCGGCCAGGTCGTGGCGGAACTCGAAAAGTACGTTTGCCAGGTCGAAATGATAGCTCGCCACCTCGGGTTGCGCGTCCACGGCGCGCTGGAACTGTTCGCCGGCGAGCCGGACCTTGCCGTCCCGCAGCCACGCCGACCCGAGCGCGCTGGCGGTTTCCGCATCAGCCGGATCGAGCTTCTGCGCCACCTGCCATTCGGCCACCGCCTCGTCCGTCGCGCCGGTCCGCCAGAAATGGTCGCCGGCCGCCTTGCGCACGGCCGGCTGGTCGGGATATTTCAGGGCGAGTTGACGGTAAAGCTCGTCGAGACGGCCTTTTACAGCCGCGCTGCGCTCCGGCGGCAGCGCGGCAACCGTCGCCTCGCCCAACCGGGCTGCGTCCAGTTCCCGCCGCCACGCGGGGGGTTCGCCACACCGGGCGTCACCGACCGCACTGGTCGAAAGAAGCGACACCAGGAGCGCAAAAAACGCGCAAATTCGCGCAAGCCTGCGCCGGCCGCTCGTTTGACAGGGAGGATGGGCGGCGGTATTCATCTTCGCGCCAAAGAACTTCCGTGCGCCGGGAGGTTCTTTCAAGGGGCAGCCATGTTCTCTCTCACGCTCCGCGAACAATTCCTGGTGGCCGGGATTTTGTGTGCCCTCGTGACGGGCGCGGCGGTCAAGCACTGGCGGGACGCCCGCCGCGAGGCCGTCACGACGGTGGTGACGGCGGACGCGCCAGCCGGCACCCGGCACGTCAAGTCCCCCTAGACCATGAACGCTTTCGATCCGTTTTCCGCCAAAGTGAACGCCATCATCGCCCGCGACGAGCGTTTCGACCGCGAGGCGTACCTGTTCGTGCGCGACGCCCTGGAATTCACCACGCGGCAGTGCAAGAAAAAGCCGGCCGACCCGGAGGCGGCCCATCACGTCAGCGGCCAGCAATTGCTCGAAGGGGTGCGCCGGTACGCCCTCGAACAGTACGGCCCGATGGTGCCGACGGTGTTCGAGCATTGGCGGGTGCGGTCCTGCGAGGACATCGGCGCGATTGTCTTCAACCTGATCGAGGCCCGTGAATTTGGCAAGGCCGAGACCGATACCCTGGAGGACTTTCGCGCCGGGTACGACTTCCATGACGCGTTCGTCAAGCCGTTCCGTCCGGCAACCCCGCAGCCGCACGGCAAGGACGAATCGCGCCGCGCCGCGCCCCGTCCCGTGCGAGAGCAATCCTGAGCGACCTCCCGCTCATCTCGTCCGGCAGGCCGGACGCCCCGACCGCCGCAGAGTTTCATTTTTCCGCTGCCCGCTCC
>CALMVM010000041.1:1940-5157 GCA_937873255.1 uncultured Verrucomicrobiota bacterium
CCGCCACCCCCCGCAAGACCGCGTTTGAACAGCCGGCCGCCTCGATCCAGTTCCCGCGCGTCACGGCGGCCAAGCACGTTTTGCCCAATGGCCTGACACTTCTCGTGCAGGAAGACCACAGCGCCCCGGTGGCGAGCGTGCAGGCGTGGGTGGCCACCGGCAGCATCCACGAGGGCGAGTGGCTGGGCGCGGGGTTGTCGCATCTGCTCGAACATATGCTGTTCAAGGGCACGGCGACGCGCACGACCAACGCCATCGCGCAGGCGGTGCAGGACGAGGGCGGGTACATCAACGCCTACACCTCCTTCGACCGCACCGTGTATTGGATCGACGTGCCGAGCGCGGGCACCGCCACCGCTGTCGAACTGCTCGCGGACGCGTGCATGAATTCCACCCTGCCGCCGGAGGAACTCGTCAAGGAACAGGAGGTCATCCTGCGGGAGTTCGCCATGGTCGCCGACGACCCTGACCGGGTGAACAGCCAGCAGCTTTTTTCGACCGCGTACCGCGAGCACGCCTACAGCCACCCGGTCATCGGGCACCTCGACGTGTTCAACCAACTCACGCGCGACGACGTGATGGCTTATTACAAGGCCCGCTACGTGCCCAACAACATCACGTTCGTCGTCGTCGGCGACGTGGACGCCAAGGCGGTGCTCGGGCAACTGGAAACCCTGTTTGCGCCGCATCCGCGCCGCGCACTGCCGCCGATCTTTTTGCCCGCCGAACCGCCGCAACTCGGCCGACGGGAGTCTCACCGCGAATTTCCGACGGAACTCTCCCGCGCGGTCGCGTCCTGGCACATCCCGTGCATCACGCATCCCGACGTGCCCGCGCTCGACGTGCTGGCAACGGCGCTGGGCGAGGGACGTTCGTCGCGTTTGTACCGGATCGTGCGCGAGGAAAAACGGCTGGCCCATTTTGTCTCGGCCTTTTCGTACGTACCGTCACAGCCGGGGCTGTTCGGCGTGGACGCCACCACCGACCCGGACAAGCGCGAGGCGACGTTGGAGGCGATCTTAGAAATTATCGCCGAAATCCAACGGGACGGGATCACCGCGCCCGAGTTGGAAAAGGCGAAACGTGTGATCCTCAACAACCAGCTTGGCGCGCTCGTGACCATGCGCGGACAGGCGAGCGACCTCGGGTCGAATTGGCTTCTGACGGGCAACCTGAATTTCTCCCGCGACTACCTGGAGTCGATCCAGCGCGTCACCCCCGACGACATCGCGCGGGTGGCGCGGCGTTATCTGCACGACGCGAATTGCACGGTGGCGACGCTCGACCCGCAGGGAGCGTCCGGCGGGAATACGCCCGACGATGCGGATCGGCACGACGCGGGCGAAATCCAGCGCTTCGAGTTGTCCAACGGCCTGCGCCTGCTCGTGCGCGAGGATTCGCGGTTGCCGCTGGTCTACATGGACGCGGTGTTCCGCGGCGGCCTGCTCGTGGAAACGCCCGCTGACAACGGGCTGACCAAGCTGTTTTCCCGCGTGCTGCTCAAGGGGACCGAACGCCGCAGCGCGGTGCAGCTTGCCGAGGAAATCGAAACGGTCGGCGGCTCCATCGGCAGCGACGGAGGCAACAATAGTTTCAGCGTCTCGCTGGAGGTCATGCAGCCCGATCTCGGCCTCGGGCTGGACATCCTGGCCGATGTGCTGCTCCACGCCACGCTGCCGGCGGACGCCGTCGAGCGCGAGAAAACGGTGCAGGCCGCCGCGATCAAGTCCGAGGACGAGCACGTGACCTCGCTCGCCCGCAACCGGCTGCGCGCGGAGATGTTCGGCACCCATCCGTACGCGCTGCGGTCGTCGGGTTCGCTCGAATCCGTCGCGCGGCTGGACCGCGCGCAACTGGCCGCGTTCCGCGACCGGCACGTCGTGGCGCGCAACGGTGTGCTGGCGGTGTTCGGCAACGTCGATGCCGCCGAGGTGCGCGCGCAGGTGGAGCGGCTATTCGCGGAGATGCCAGCGGGCGAATCGGCTCTGGAAACCGTGCCGCAACCTGCCGCACCCACCGGGTCGCGCCTCGTCGAGCATTTCGAGGACAAGGAACAGGCCGTGTTGATGATCGGCTATCCCGGCACCACCGTCGGCGGCAAGGACCGCCACGCGCTCGAACTCATCGACGAGGCCAGTAGCGACCTGGGTTCGCGCTTTTTCATCCGCATCCGCGAGGAACTCGGGCTGGCCTACTTCGTCGGCTCCTCCCAGATGGTCGGCCTGGCCCCGGGGCTATTCATATTCTATGTCGGCACCGACCCGCGCAAGGTAGACGAGGTGCGCGAGGCGTTCACCGGCGAGATCGCGCAACTGGCCGCCAATGGCTTGACCGAGGCGGAACTGACCCGCGCGAAGAAGAAGCTCCTCGGCAAACAGGCGATCGCCTACCAGAGCAACGCCAGCCTCGCCTACACCGCCGCCCTCGACGAACTCTACGGCCTCGGCTATCTGCACTATCAGGAAATGGCGGCGGCGCTCGAACGGATCGGCCTCGACGAGGTACGCGAAGTGGCCAACCGTTATTTCCTCGGCAAGCCGGCGGTCACGGTCGTGGTCCGGCCCGAGAGCGTCGAGCCACCTTCGGAGTTGACCCGTACCGAGGGATAGACAACCCGGGCACTTGTTTCGCACCGCAAACCGGCGTTTATTTTCCCATGGCCGAAGTCCAACGTTCCACCAACGCCGGCGAAACCACGGCGCGTTTCATCGAGTTCGTCATGATGCAGGCGCAAAACGCCTCGCTGTTCATGGGGCTGATGCCCAATCCGCACAACAACCAGCCGGAGGTGAATCTCGACTTGGCGCGGATGTTCATCGACCAACTGGAGATGATCAAGGAGAAGACGCGCGGCAACCTCTCCAACGAGGAGACCAACGTGTTGCGCAACGCGCTCACGAACCTCCAGATGGCCTACGTGGAGGTCTCGCAAAAGGGGGGCATATCATCCGCCGCCGAACCGCCGCCGGCCGCTGCTCCCGAGGAACCGGCTACCCCGTCCGACCCCACACCGGCCGCGTCCCCCGAAGCGCCTCCCGAGTCGGCTGGCGACAGCAGAAAGCGCTTCAGCAAAAGCTACGGAAGCTAGAGCCGACAGCTGCCCGCGACATTCCCTTGAACACCGGATTCCAGCGTGCGCCGGAACCGCCGAGCCTCCAGACGTTGATCTACGGGGACCGCGCCGCGCGGGTTTCCGGCGGGGCGATCCCGCCGCCGG
>CALMVM010000042.1 GCA_937873255.1 uncultured Verrucomicrobiota bacterium
GCTGCGCCTCGGCCTGGCCCAACTGCGCCTTCACCCCTCGCACCCGGCCGCGGGTGGCGAAGCCGTCGAAGATCGTCCAGGACGCCTGGATGCCGATGGTTCCGCCCGAGAAGTTGTCGCGCGCCGAGAGGATGCTCGGCTCGCTGTAGATGTCGTACGCGGCGTAAGCCGACACCTGCGGGCGGGTGGTGCTTTTCTCGACGACGATCTGGTGTTTGAGCACATCGATGGCCAGCTTGCGCGAGAGAACCTCCGGCCGCATCGCCTGCGCTCGGGACAGGCATTCCGCGAGCGTCATGCGCAGCGGCGGACACGACAACTCGCCGCGCACCCGGAACGGCCGGTCGCGGGCGTTGGCGGGGTAGGCGACGCCGAGTAGTTGGGCGAGCGCCACGTAGGAGGTTTGCACGCTGGATTGCGCGTCGAGCAGCGCGGGGCGTGCGTTGGCGAGGGCGACCTGGGCGCGATTGACGTTGAGTTGCCCGACCGAGCCGGCCGCAAGGCGGTCCTGCTGGTCCTTGAGCTGGGGGCCGAGCAGATCGACGGCGTGCTGGCGGATGCTGATGCTGGCCTCGGCGTAGAGCGTCTGGTAAAACGCCAGACGCGCGGCGAGCGACGAGGTGTCGATCTGCGCTTCGTAGGTGTTCCCTTCCGATTCCGCCTGGAGCTTGGCGGCGGCGATGCGGTTGCGCACGGCCTGGGCGGAATAAAGGTTCTGCGAGAGCCGTACGTCCCCGGAATAGTCTTCCTTGCGGTTGGTGGGAGACACCCCGCCTTCGGTGGTCAGGCTTTGCTCGCGGTATTGGATGTAACCGCTGCTCGTCAGCCGGGGATAGATGTCGGACTTGGCGGTGATGATCGTCGCCCGCGCGGCCTCGACGCGTTTGGACGCGGCAATGACGTCCGGGTTTTGCCGCCGCACGAGCGCGAGGCAGTCGTTGAGCGTGTAAACGGGCGCCCCGGCCGGATCACCGGCACGGCACGCATCCGCGCAGGTCGAAAGGACGGCAACGAGCGCCACCAGGGAAAATCGGACGCCTGCGATGGAGCTTCGCCGGAGGGAGCGCGGCCGGCGGCGCGAGCAGGGAAAATAGTTCATCAGTGGCCGGATCGCTTGTAGGCCCGGGGCGGCTCGCGGCCAAGGAAAAAATTCGGCGCGAACACCCCCCGGGGGCGACTTGTCGGTTGACGCCACGGGGGGCGGGCCGTTACATGCACGAGCGCCCAGCCATGTTCAAAGTTTCCCTGTTCGCCGACCGCGCCAAGCCCGTGGCGGAGCGTTGCCGCGCCGATGTCAGCACGCGCCTGCGGCTCAAGTACGCGCCGTACTACAACGTGGTCGAAAAGGCGGACGGCGTGCGGATCGTCGTCAACGGCCGCCCGATGTTGATGATGTCGAGCAACGAGTATCTCGGGCTGACGGTCCATCCCGAGGTGCGCCGGGCCGCGAAGGAAGCCATCGACCGCTGGGGGACGAGCCCGTGCGGATCGCGCCTGGCCAACGGCTCGCGGGCTTACCACGTCGAGTTGGAGGACGAACTGGCCGCGTTTCTAGGCAAGGAGGCCTGCCATGTGTCGGTGGCCGGTTACATGGCCTGCGTGACGAGCATTTCCTGCCTCGCGCAACGCAAGGACGTGCTCCTCGTGGACAAAAGCATCCACGCCTCGCTGTGGGACGGCGTGCGCCTGAGCGGGGCGGAGGTGGAACGGTTTACGCACGAGGACATGCGTTCGCTGGAGGCGTCCCTGGCCCGGCTCGACCCCGGCGTGCCGAAGATCATCGTCGTGGACGGGGTTTACTCGATGGAAGGTCACATCGCGTCCCTCCCGGAAATCACGGCGCTCGCCGAGGCGCACCAGGCGTTTCTTGTCGTGGACGATTGCCACGGCTTCGGCGTGCTCGGCCGCGAGGGGCGTGGCGTCGCGGACCATTTCGATCTGACGGACAAGGTCGATCTGATCGCCGGCAGCTTTTCAAAATCGCTCGCCAGCACGGGCGGATTCGTCGCGGGCGACCGGTCGACGATTGAATATCTGCGCAGCAACAGCCAGCAGATCATTTTCAGTGCGGCGATCACCCCTTCGGCGTGCGCGGCGGCGCTGGCGAGTCTGCGCGTGATGCAGCGTGAGCCCGAACACCGCGAACGTCTGTGGGAAAACACCCGTTATCTGCAAGGCATCCTGCGTGCGCTGGGGCTGGATTTCTGGGAGAGTCCGACGCCGGCGGTGCCCATCGTCATCGGCGACAAGGAGAAACTCTACCTCATCTGGAAGTCTCTCCAGGAGCAGGGCTTCTTCACCGTGATGTCGATCTCGCCTGGCGTGCCCGTCGGGAAGGATTTGATCCGCGCGGGGGTCAGCGCGCTGCACACCCGCGAGATGCTCGACCGTTTCGGCGATGCGCTGAAAGTGGCGATCAAGAAGGCCGGTTTCAAGCCGCGCGCGCTGGCGGCCTGAGCCGAAACGCGGCGTCCTTTATTTCAGGATCGCCAGCAGGCTCTTGAAGGAGCCGCCCTCGGCCCGGCCGAGCATCTCCCACGAGATCGCTTCGAGCGTGGTGACTCGCGCGCCGGCGATTTCGCGGAGTTCGTGCAACGCGAGCCGGTGATCGCTCTCCGAACGCGAACTTACCGCGTCGGCCAACAGACGGACGTGGTGTCCGCGCTCGCGCAGATCGAAAACCGTCTGCCGGATGCACACGTGCGTTTCAATGCCGACGACGATCAGAGTGGGGGGCAATTCGCCCGGCGCAAAACACCCCGCCTTGGAAAACTCCAGCAACAACCGGGCGGGCGGCGCGTCCGCCCCGAGCGCCTCGCGGATCGGCGCGACGGTGGGGCCGAGTTTATCGGGCGCTTGTTCGGTGTGGAAAACCGGCACGCCGAAAAGCCGCGCCACCTTCACCGCGTCGGCCACCCGTTTGACGACCGTCGCGGAGTGCGTCATCACCGGCGCGAGCCGTTCCTGCATGTCGATGACGAGCAGCGCACACGCCTTCGGATCGAGTCTCCAACTCATTCTTGTGCGAACATCGGCCTCCAAACTCCTGCGGCAAACGAATCTTTATCATCTATGAACGAAATCCCGCCCAAGCACGAGACGCCGCCCGAGCCGCATTCGGAATCCAGCGAAAAGCCGCCGATCCGCAAATCGCAGGAGGAATTCGTCGATGACATGGCCGGCCCGTCCATGGACAAAAGCGAGTACGAACAGCGCAAGGGCCAGGGCCAAACCGAGCGGCGCGACGACTCCGACGACGCGCGGACGCCTGGTCAGCGGTAGGCGTACACCACGCCCCACGGCACGCGCGCCTCGGGAGCCTTTTCCAGCGACACGACCACGAAATACGTGCCCGTGTGCTGACAGAGAATCTCGGCGGCGGCGTACGAGCCGTCGCTCGCTTCGTGTTGCCAATAGTTGGTGTCGGCGGGGTTCCCCTCGCTGTCGTACAGACGGACGCGGACGGTCGAGCCAGCCATCGCACAACCCATCCCGAACCAGTAGTCGTTGCCCTTGTAGAGTTGGTGCGAAATGGCCTTGGCTTTCCCGGTGGCCAGTTCGCCGCCCCACGCATCCTCGCGCATCTCGTAGCCCTTCCTCACGTATTTCTCGATCCCCTCGATGGCAAGAAGCAGACTATCGTCCACC
>CALMVM010000043.1:0-755 GCA_937873255.1 uncultured Verrucomicrobiota bacterium
CCCATAAACGACGTGGACGCCCGCTTCCTCCATCTGGCGCGCCCAGCGGATGTTGTTCAACTCGTCGAAGCGCGCCTTTAACTCGACGAGCACCGTGACCTGCTTGCCCTTGCCGACGGCACGCAACAGCGCCTGCACGATGGTCGATTTCGCGCTGGTGCGGTAAAGGGTCATCTTGATGGCGAGCACCTGCGGATCGACGGCGGCGCGTTCGAGCAATTCGACCACGCTCTGGAAACTCTCGTACGGATGGTGCAGCAACACGTCCTGCCGCCGCATGACCTCGAAGACATCGGCGCTCGCCGGCAGCGCCTTCGGCGTGGAGGGTTGGAACGGCCGGTCGCGCAGACGCGGGAACGCGTCGCTCGCGTAGAGCGGCTGCAAGTGCAGGAAGTTGATCGGTCCGTCGAGGCGATACAGTGCATCCTCGGTCAGATTGAAGGTCTCCAACAAAACCCGCGCGACCTCTGGCGGCATGTCGGCCTGTACCTCCAGGCGCACGGCGTTGCCCCGGCTCTGGCGGCGGAGTTCCTCTTCGATGGTCTGAAGCAGGTTCTCGGCTTCCTCCTCGTCGATGTAGAGGTCGGAATTTCGCGTCATGCGGAACGCGTCCGCGTCGATGACCTCCACCCCCGGGAACAACCTCGCCAGGTTGTTTTTCATGAGGTCCTGCAAAAAGAAATAATGGTTGCCCGGCCCGAGTTCGCCCGCCGATTTTTCCGGGACGAGCAGCATGCGGTCGAGCACGCGCGGGA
>CALMVM010000043.1:804-4517 GCA_937873255.1 uncultured Verrucomicrobiota bacterium
TTCCTCGTTGAATAAATGGTCGCTCCAGGCGCGCGCGGCGGGCGGCAGGTCGGCGACGTTGTGGACGAAGACGTTTTCCTTGGCGAGCGCGGGCACGAGCTCGTCGTTCCAGCATCTGTACTGGATGGCGATGAGTTCGCGCACGCGCTTGCTGGCGGCGGCGATGATCTCGGCGGCGGGGAGGTGGTCCGCGCCGACGAAGCCGGTCTTGTTCTCGATCTGCTGCTTGAGGCCCGAAATGCGGATTTCAAAGAACTCGTCTAGATTCGTGCCGAAGATCGACAGAAAGCGCACCCGTTCGAGCAACGGCTGGGTGGGGTCGAGGGCCTCTTCGAGCACGCGATAATTGAATTCCAGCCAGCTCAGCTCCCGGTTGATGAAAATCTCGGGCCGGTCGAGTTAGGTGGAAGGGGACGATTCGGTCATAACGACGGTGGGCAAACCTGCCGGTAGGTTCTCATCTTTTGCCGGGAAGGAAAAGTCACCACCCGGGCGTGACGAAATTTTTACACGGGCGGCCGGCGCGGTCGCCGCTCCGATCTCCAACCGCCCGATCCGCGCGAGCCGGTTGCCGAACGCCGCCGCCGCGGCGCGCCTCATCTCGGCGGTGTCCCCCGAAGTCAGGAAAATGTGCGCGGACCCGCGCGGGGGGCGGGCGGAGTTTTCCCAATGGCTCCGCCAGTGGCGCACGACGTATTCGGCGGTAGCTCCGGCCGGGTCGAGCAACCGGCACCCGGGCAAATGCCGGCTGATCTGGACGGCGATGGCGGGATAATGTGTACAGGCGAGCAGCAGCGCGTCGCAGGTTTGCAAAGGCCGGAGGGTCGTGCTCAACGTCGCGTGCATGCGCTCGGAGTCGAGTTCGCCGCGTTCTATCATGGCCGAAAGCGGCTGCGCAATACGGCCCACGACCTGGCCTTTCGATGTACGCAGTCGGGTGGGGAAAACCCGGGAAAGGATGGTCCGGCGTCCGCCGATGACCCCGGCGCGGCGGAACGGGGTGGCGGCGAGCAATTCGACGCCACGGTCGATGACTCCCGTCACGAGTAGCCCGCGTTTTTGGAACGCTACTTGGAGTCCCGGCAGGACGGTACTCGCGGCGTTACAGGCGATCACGAAATGCCGGACGCCGTATTTTTCCGCCAGCGCGAGCACCACGGCGAGGAGACGCTGTTTCAACACCGCCGGTCCGAGTTTTCCGTAGGGGGTCGCGCCCGCGTCGGAGAAATACAGGATCGAACACTCGCCGCCCAGCGCGGGTTCCAGCGCGTTGTAGACGCTCAGGCCGCCGATCCCCCAATCCAGAACGGCCAGATCGACGGGCCGTTTCATCTCATGGATAAGCGAGTTTTTCCACCTGCTTGAAATGCACCGGACCCGAGTGGAACGCGAGGATACGCGAATTCCAGCCGACGTTGATGATCTCCGCTTTCGCTCCCGGGAAACGGCTTTCGAGAAACCATTTCATCTCGTGTTCGGAGCGGATCGGGTTGTAGCGGAGCATGGTCTTCCAGCGTTTGTCGGTGACCATCCGGTGGAGCGCCTGACCGTAGCGCCGCCGGGAAAAACGCTGGAAAACCACCCCGAGCTTCGCCTTGGCGAACGCCGGCATCTCCTTGAGCTTGACCGGCGCGGCCACCATGTCGATGACCACGAATTGCCCGCCGGGTTTGAGCACGCGCAGGATTTCGTGCAGGATCGGGTCCCAGTCGAGGTAGCGGAACGAAAGCACCGACATCACCACGTCGAAACGGTCGTCGGCGAAAAGCAGTTCGGGCCCGAGGATTTGCGCGAAGGAAAGGTTCGACTGCTGCGCGCAACGCCCGCGCGCTTGGTCGAGCATTTTCTCCGAGAGATCGACGCCGACGCCCTCGCCGATGCGGCCGGAGAGTTTTTGCAGGAACGCGCCGTTGCCGCAGCCGATGTCGAGGACCGACTTGCTCTCGCAATCGCCGAGCGCCCGCGTGAGCCAGTTCCATTCGTCGCGCCGGACGGTGATGTCGTCGAACACGTCGTCGTACAATTCCGCGACGGCGTCGTAGGTCGTGTCCACCTGTTCGTGGTTCGGTGCGAATTCGAGCATCGGCGCGGCTTTCGACATGCCCGAATATTTGAAGACCGATGCCAACAGCCCGTGCGACTTCTTGCCCGGGCAACTGATGACGTAGAGCGGCCGGTCGGCGCGGGCGGCGCGGCCTTCCCAACGGAAGAATTCCCTGGAGCGCGAGAACGTCGTGTAAAGATCGTGCCCGAAGGTTCGCACGCCCAGCGTGCGCGCGATGAACGGCGCAAACCACCGCGCCGTCCGGCAAGCGTGAAAGTAAAACCGCGCGTCGGCCGCGAACGGAATTTCCATCTGCCGCCATTCGTGCGGGCTGAACTGCTCGGGCCATTTCGTGGTGCCGAACATGATGCCGTAGACACCGCTATGGCCGACGAAATGGAACTCGGCGATCTCGCCGCCAGCGTTTTTGACGGCGTCGATCCGTTCGAGAAACGCCTTCTTTGATTCGACGACCTCGCAAACGATACGACGTTGCGGGAACTCCGCCTTTTTCTCGTCCCGGAGCGTCTCCGCCGCCCGCTTGAGCTTGTCGCCGCCGGTGCGGTAGAGCGTCGTGTAGAGGATAACGACGTACTGGTCTTTTGGCGTCGATTCCTTCATACGTGCAAAGCCTGAAAGAAGTGTGGGAGCGGCCCAAAAAACGCAGCAATTTACACCGGTGGGAAAAATGTTGTGCCATGCAGTGGCGTGCTGGCTCTCAAACGTCCGTGCCGAGCGTGGGAAAATTCACCCGTTCGTAAATTTCGGCCAGCGGCAATTCCGCGCCGACACAGATTAGTCTAACCATGTCCGTGGCTTCGTGGTATTCATGGCGGAGCCAACCGCCGGATTCCTGCCGGACGTGGTGTTCGATCCGCATCCGTTCAGAATCGACGAGGACGTAGTCCGAGAAAGGCTCGATGCGCTGATAGCGGATAAATTTATCGCCGCGATCAAAGTCCGCGGTGGAAGGAGATAGAATCTCAAAGATCACCTGCGGGTTGAGCAAACTGTGAGGGTTGGCACTGGTGTCGAATCTCGGCGTTCCGCAAAGTGCCACCAGGTCCGGGTAGGTCCACAGTTCGCCTGCCCGGACCCGCACACGGGCATCGGCGAAAAACACGTCGCATTCTCGACCCTGGAAACGCAGGTACAGCATGCCTGCCAAATTGCTGGAGATCTTGAAATGCCAAGGCTGCGCACCTGCCATCGCAAAGATTTCTCCGCCGACGTACTGGCTCTTGTAGTCAGCCTTTTCTTCCAGCATCGCGTACTCTTCCTGAGTGAAGTAGCGTTTGGGCAAGGCGCTCATAGCTCGGTATTAAACACCCCCGGCTCAGGATTGGCAATCGCCGCCTCCGTGCTCCAACCGCCGCCGCCGGGCGTCTCGATCCGCAGCACGTCACCCGCGCCGACCCGGATCCGTCCGGCAGACGGCAGGTCGGCGAAATCGGCCTCGCCCGCGCGGCGCAGTCGGTTGCGGCCGGGCGCGCCGGGCCGGCCGCCGTTCGCGCCGTAGGGCGGGACCGTGCGGCGGTTCGTCAAGAGCGACACGTCGAGCGCCGCGAGAAACTCGACTTCGCGCACCATCCCGTCGCCGCCGCGCGTCGCGCCCGCGCCGCCCGAACCCCGCCGCACCGACCATTCGCGCAACCGCACGGGATAGCGC
>CALMVM010000044.1 GCA_937873255.1 uncultured Verrucomicrobiota bacterium
CCCGTAGAGCATCTGGATCTCGTACGCGTGCGGGTCGAGGCCGAGTTTTTGCGCGCAGGTGATCGCGTGCGCCATGCTGCGGACGTTGTGCGTGCCGAACGCCGAATAGATGAACTCGTGCGACTCCAGCATCCGGCGCGACATGCGCTCGAAATTGGCGTCGGACTGCGGCTTCTTCGTGTAGACCGGCACCGGCCAGCCGCGTTGGCGGGCCATGACGGTTTCGTAATCCCAGTACGCGCCTTTCACCAGCCGGATCGTGATGCGGCGCGAGCGCGCTTTCGCCCACGCGATGAGCCGCTCCAGATCGGCGCTGGAATCGCGCAGGTACGCCTGCAAGACCAACCCGGCGTCGTGGTAGTCGCGGAATTCCGGCTCGTCTAACAAACTCTCGAACAGGCTCAGGGTCAGGTTCTTGAGCCCATAGTTCTCCATGTCGAGGTTGATGAAGACGCCGAGTTCCTTCGCGCGGCGGAACAGCGGGCGGAGGCGTTCCTTCAGGTGGGTGATCGCCCCCTCGGGATCGGCCGGATGGATTTGCGAATAGAGCGCGCTGATCTTGACCGACACGTTGACCTTCGGCATCGGACGGCTGCCGTTGGTGCCGCCTTCGAGTTGCTCGGAGTGGGGCCAGTTCTTGGCCTCGGCGGCGAGGCTCTCGATCAGTTCGAGATAACGATGGTAATACTCTTGCGCCTCGCGTTCGCTGACGACCGCCTCGCCGAGAATATCCACGGTGAAACCGACGTTACGCGCGCGGATTTTCTTGAGCACCGACACCGCCTCGGCCCCCGTCCGCCCGGTGATGAACTGACGCGCCATGCTGCCGACGCTTTTTTTCACCGTCGGCCCGACGAGCCACGGCGTCAGGCGCGACATGTTCAGCCCGAAGCGCAGCGGCGCGGCCAGTCCTACCTCCTGGCCTTTAAAATATTCCTGCATGTGCTCGACCACGCTGCCGGAGGAGTTCAGCGCGGGCAGCACGTCCACGAAACGCAGGGTCTGCACCTTGAGCGCCTCGTTGCCCATGGACCATTCCATCATGCGCCCGTACCAGACGGCCGGGTTGAGGGCGTCGGGCAGGATTTTCTTGGCGTCGACGATGGCGAAGATTTCGTCGCCTTTGGCCTCGACCTCGGATTGGGAAACGGGCTGCATAGATTTCTGGCGGCAACGTAACACATCGCGCCCCCCTGCGCAGGTGGACGGACGTTGCACGAACAGCAGGGGCGAAACGGACAAAACAGAGTTTGCCTGCACGGCGCTTCTGGTGTGAGAATGCTCTTTGTGAACCCGACTTCCATTGAGGTGATTATCAAGGACGGAAAGATCGAGCCGCTCGACCCGCAGCAGTTGCCTGCCAGCGGCCGGGGCCGGCTGATGATCCTGCCCGCCGAAGAGACCAAGCCCGGGCCGGAGCCGGAACTCGTGATCAATGAGTATGGTATGCCGACGCTTCGCGCGGTCGGCGGCCCGGTTATCACCACCGAAATGGTCAGACGCCTCGAAGCCGAGATACCGTGGTAACACGGCTGTTGGACGTCAACGTGCTGATGGCGTTGCTCTGGGAGAACCACGATCAGTATCACCAGGCGCAACGCTGGCTGGCTACCGTCCCGCAGTTCGCCACCTGCCCGCTCGTGCAATTGGGGTTCGCAAGGATTTCGTCGAATCCTCTTTTCGGGTACACCTATCGACCGGAGCAGGCGTTTAGCACCCTGAGAAAGTTTTTAGCCGACGAACGGCACCGCTTCGTCCCGGACGACCTGAGTTGCGATGAGCGTGCCCTGTTAACCGAACGCATCGTCGGTGCCGGCCAGATCACCGACCGCTATTTGGTGGCCCTTGCCCAGCGGCATGGCTTAGCCCTGGCCACGTTCGACGCCGCTCTGGGTCGTGCATTTTCTAACGGGACGAACGTAGTGGAACTTGTCTTGTAGCCGCCCATGCAGCCCCCCGCCGTCACCTTCGCCGACATCCAGGCCGCCCGCGCGCGGATCGCGGGGGCCGTCTACAATTCCCCCTGCCCGGAGTCGATCCCGCTCTCGGAGGTCACGGGCATGCGGCTGTTCTGCAAGCTGGAAAACCTCCAGCGCACGGGCTCCTTCAAGGAACGCGGCGCGCGCAACGCCCTCCTGCTGCTCTCCCCCGAGCAGGCGCGGCGCGGTGTCATCGCGGCTTCGGCGGGCAACCACGCGCTCGGGCTGACCTACCACGGCAAGTTGCTCAACATCCCCGTGACGGTGGTCATGCCGCGTTTCGCGCCCTTGGTGAAGGTCAACACCTGCCAGCGCCTCGGGGCCAACGTCATCCTGCACGGCTCCACCTTCCTCGAAGCCAAGAGTTACGCCCGCGCCCGCGCCGAGGAAAACGGCTACACCTACATCCACGGCTACGACGACCCGGAAATCATCGCCGGCCAAGGCACGCTCGGCCTCGAAATCCTCGAACAGGTCCCCACTCTCGACGCTGTCGTGATCCCCGTCGGCGGCGCGGGGCTCCTTGCCGGCGTCGCGCTGGCGGTCAAGACGCTGCGTCCCGAGGTGCGTGTCATCGGCGTGGAACCCGAGGGCGCGGCGAAATTCGCGGCGGCGGTCGCGCACGGCTCGCCCGTGACGATCCAGTGCAAATCCACCCTCGCCGACGGCCTCGCCGTGCCCGACATCGGCGCGAACGCTTTCCCCATCGCCCGCGACCACATGGACGCGCTCGTGACGGTCAGCGAGGACGAGATTGCCCTCGCCATCCTGCGCATCGTCGAACTGGAAAAAGCCATCGTCGAGGGCTCCGGCGCGGCCGGGCTCGCCGCCTGCCTCGCGGGCAAGCTGCCCGAACTCGCCGGCAAGACCGTCGTGCTGCCGTTTTGCGGCGGCAACATCGACCCCGCCGTGCTCAGCCGCGTCATCGAAAAGGGCCTCGTCGCCGACGGACGCGTTTGCCGGTTCTCGGCGGTCATCAGTGATCGGCCCGGCGGGCTCGCGGGCCTGACCAAGCTCATCGCCGACTCGGGCGCGAGCATCAAGGAAATCGTCCACGAACGCGCCTTTGCCGGCGGGGATGTGTTCGCGGTCAGCGTGCTGTGCACCATTGAGACGCGCGACCGCGCGCACCTGGAAGAAATCTTCGCGCGCCTGGAAGCGGAGCGCATCCCGCATTCACGCGCGTTGTAACGGTACGCTCAAAGGCGCGACGCGTTGCGAATTGGAAGGTAATCATCGCCGGCGACCGTTCAGGAACGCCGCCAGCACCCTCAACCATTTATGAGCGAAGAGACCAACCAGTTCCAAGAAAAGTTAAACGACTACCACGTGCAGGGCGAGGAATACGTCCGCGCCAACCCGACGCAGGCCGTACTTTCGGCCGTGGCGGCGGGTTTTATCCTGCGTCTGCTGCCCATCGGTGCCATTGTCGGCGCGCTCGTGAGGCTGGCGGTTTTCGCCTTGCGTCCGGGGGTGTTCATTTACGGCGCGGTGGCGTTGTACAAGCATTTCCAGGCGACGCAACCGCCGCCTGAGCAGCATTGATCTGCTCGCTGCGCCCGCGAGCGCAGCCAGATAGTCCGGTGCCCGCCGGGGATCGAGCGATTCTCACGGCGGGTTTTCCGCGCCCACGGCGAGGCCGGGATTTCCTCAAGTGGCCGAACCGGGTTTCTTCCCGTCGGCTTCCTGCCGGGTGTGGTAATACGCCCACGCGATAAAGACCACCTGAAACGGCAGCCGCGCCCACAGCAGCACTGGTTTGAAGCGCGGGAACGCTCTCGGGTGCAGCGCCATGTGGACGTTCGCTGGGAACACCGCGACCAGCAGAGCGATGAGTCCCCACGCCGCCGGCCGGGTGAACCGCGGCCAGAGCAGCGCCGCGCCGAGGCCGGATTCGCATACGCCGCTGAGTTGCACCATCAACCTCGGCTGCGGAATGTACGGAGGCATGATCCGCACGTAGAGGGACTCGTTGACGAAATGGTTCGCCCCGGCCGCGATGAACAGACCGCCGAGCAGGTATTTGGAAACGGATTTCAACATGGCTCGCGGGCTGCATCCGACGCCGCGCTTCGCAGTTCAGCGCGTCCCTGCCCAGAGGTCCAACAAAACATTGCGGGCGAGACGGATTCGTGGGATAACAAAAGGGTCGGCCTGACGACGCACCCGGACTTTTATCCCCGATGAAACTTTTGCTGACCCTCCTTTGTGGCAGCCTCGCGCTCGCGGCGGGTACGCTGTCGGCTCAGACCATTTACAACAACCTGAGCAGCAGCCCCGGCAAACGCGCGCCGCAGGTCGGGATGAGCAAAACCGAGGCGTTCGCGCGCTACGGCGAGCCATTTCACCGCACCGTGTTGGCTGGCGGCGAGCGGTGGCTCTATCGGCTGAAGTTCGACGAGGTATACGGCCGGGCGTTGGTGCCCTTTTACATCGACAGCGACAACGTGCGTCTGGGGACCATCGACTTCGGGCCGGACGACCGCGTCAAGACGTTCGTCTGGGCGCGGACGCAGTCCCGGTCCGTGGAGTGAGTTTTTCCAAGCCGCGCCAGCGGTGGAAGAAGAATTCGCCGCGAGATATTGACTCCACGCCGCCGCTCCGCATAATCGGACCCGCGCGCGTGGTTCCATGGACCTTCCCCCGCCTCCCCTCGCAGGAACCGTGAACGACCGCGCCGGCCGCCGGATCGAAGCCATCGTCCTCGCCGCTACGTTCGTGGTGGTCAACCTCCTCGCCGCTGCGCTCCAGAAACAAATCTCCTACAACGACGGCAAGGGGTGGGAGGGCGTCGCTTATTATTCGGTCGCGCAGCAATTCGCCGAAGGTCGCCGCTTCGTGGAGGCCGACGCACCGGAGGTCTACCGCGTCGGCGGCCCGTTCCTGGCCGCGCTGGTGCATCGCGCATCGGGGCTGGATCTGTTCGCCAGTTTCAAGGTCGTCAACGGCACGGCCAACGCGCTGACGCTCGCCCTGCTCGTGGTCTGGCTGCGGCGGTTCGTCGCGGACTGGCGGGTCCGCACGGCGCTGGGCCTCGCGTTCGTGCTCCAGTGGGTCACGCCCACGCGGTGGATGTATTTTTTCCCGGCGCACACGGACCCGTGGATGTGGGTGTTCCTGCTGGGCGGGTTGATCGCGGTTGAACATTACCGCGCGCGGCCCGGCCCCGGTCGGCTTGCCTTGGTGGCGGCGACGGTCGCGGTCGGAGTTTGTTTCCGGGAAGTGGTGCTGGTGGTGGCGTGCATCGTGCCGTTCGTGGGCGAGCCGTTGCAAAGGGCGAAGTGGCGCACCGTCGCCGAAGGCCGCTGGCCGGCCGTCGCGCGGCGGGTGATGCCGACCCTGTTGCGCCGTTCGATCCCGCTGGCGGCGGGAGGACTGGCGATGTTCGTGGTGCGGCGGTTCGGCGCGCACCAGGGAAACACGTATTCCTTCGCGCTGATGGCCTTTCATTGGTTTTACGAGAAACCGTGGGTGACGTACGTCCACGGCTGGTTCCTGGCGTACGGCCCGATCCTGTGGCTGGGGATTTTCCAGGGACGCAGGGCGGCCGCGTTTCTCGTCGGGCACCAGCACCTCGCCGTTTACGTCCTGGCGTTCGCCGTCCTCGGCAACATCGGCGGGACGGACACCGAGCGGCTGCTGTTCTGGTCGATGCCGGTGGTCTACGTGCTCATCGGCCGGGGATTGGAAGACCGCCGACGCGATTTGCCGGGCTGGCTGCTGGCCGTGCTCGTCGGCGCGCAGGCGCTCGCGGACCGGGCGGTGTTCTGGCCGATCCCGGATCATCCGTCAACGATCGGGCACGTCTGGCCGCTGTTCACGCCGCTGGGGCGCGACGTGCCGTTCATGGACCTGTTCGGGTTCTGGGAACCGCATTTGCTCGCGCTGACCTCGCTGCTGACCTACCTCGCCTTCGGGGCGGTGCTGGGGGCGTGGTTCGTGTGGCGGCGGCACGGCGTTTCAGAAGAAGCTCGCATCCAGCCGCAACCCGGCTAAGCTCGCCGCCGTTCGCATCTCGCTCGTCTCATGGTGATGCTCTCTATCTTGCGGCGGTTCGTACTGGCCGATGAACGCGGGGTCTCCGCGCCGGTCATCGACTTCGTCCTCGGCCCGCTCGACGGCGACCACCCCGTCGTGACCGGCCTGCGCTTCCGCCACCCGGCCGACCGGCGCGAACGCACCTTGCCCTGGGAACGGTTGGCTTCCATCGACTGGCCGGCGCGCCGATTCCGCACGGCCGACCTCGAAGACGCCTTGCCAGTGCCGTCCGAGGGCGAATCCACCGAGGCCCGCGAGCCGGGCGTGCCCGAGGTACTCCTGCGCCGAGACATCCTCGATGCGCTCGTGCTCGACCTGCAAAACCGCCGTGCCACCCGTGCCAACGACCTCGAACTCCACCTCGAAGAAGACGGCCGCAGCCTGCGCCTGGTCGGGGTGGATTTCAGCGTGATCGCGGTGTTGCGACGCCTGAGCCGGGGGTGGATCGGGCGGCGGCTGGTGCGCTCGAAGATCCACGACTGGAAATACATCGAGTTCCTGCGCGGCGACCCGGAGGCCGTCCGCGCCGGGGCCGTCTATCATCGGCGCATCACGCGCCTGCCCGCCGGCGAGATCGCCCGGCTCGTGGACGCGCTGCCCTATCTGCACGCCGCCGAGTTGCTGACCCTCCTGCCCAATCCGCTCGCGGCCGACACGCTCGAAGCCATGTCGTCGCAACGCCAGCTCCAGGTGTTCGAGGAACTTTCCAAGGATCAGGGCTGCGCGTTGCTGGCGCTCATGGCCCCCGACCTCGCCGCCGATCTCATCGGACAACTGCACACCGAGGACGCCCGCACGCAACTCGATTGCCTCGGGCCCGACCGCGCCGCCCCCATCGTCGAGCTGCTCCGTTATCCGGAAAACACCGTCGGCAGCATGATGACCAACGACGTGCTCAGCGTGCCCGTCGCGCTCACGGTCGGGCAGGCGCGCGACGCCCTGCACGAACGGCTGGCCGGGCCGGACTTCATCTCGTTCATCTACGTGGTGGACGACGAGGCGGGCCGCCAGCTGCGCGGCGTGGTGACGTTGCGCAAGCTCATCACGGCGGACGACACGACGCCCATCGAGGAAATCATGAACCCGTACGTGGTCACCCTCCACGCGCTCGACCACTCGCGCGCCGCCGCCCACCGCGTGCTCAACAGCCACCTCGTCGCCCTGCCCGTCGTCGGCCGAGAGGGAAAGCTGCTCGGCGCGGTGACGATTGACGGGGCGGTCGCGCTGGTCGCTCCGACGCGCTGGAGTTCGCAGGGGTTCCGCGTTTTTTCCTGAACCCGCTCCATGCCCCCGCTCCACCACGAGAAACCGTCGTACAACCCCGGCCCCGAGGGCCTGGAACCGCTCGAAGCCGTGGAGGCCGTCGCCCTGCCCTCGCATCCGCGCGGCACCGTGCACGCCAGCCTGCGCCTGAACATCAACGGCCGCAGCGTGCGCCTGCGCGGGTTGCGACGCGAGCCGACCGGCGCGTGGCGGCTGCTGGCGATCCTCGGCCCCGGGCTGATCGCGGCTTCCGCCGGCAACGACGCGGGCGGGATCGCCACGTATTCGTCGGCGGGCGCAACGTACGGCTACCAACTGGTGTGGGTCATGGTGCTCATCACCGTTTCGCTGGCCGTCGTGCAGGAAATGTGCGCGCGGCTCGGCGCGGCGACGGGGCGCGGCCTGCTCGACCTGATCCGCGAACGCTTCGGCATCGGCTGGGCGTTGTTTGCCGTCGGCGTGGTGCTGGTGGCCAACGGCGGGTTGGTCATCAGCGAGTTCGTGGGCATCGCGGCGGCGGGCGAACTCCTTGGCGTCAACCGGCTGGTGGCCGTGCCGCTGGCGGCGGCGGCGCTGTGGTATCTGGTGATCTACGGGTCGTACGGATGGGTGGAGCGGGTGTTCCTGTTGATGACGCTCGTGTTCTTCGCGTACCCGGTGGCGGCGTTCATGGCGCACCCGAACGTGGGCGAACTTGCGCACGGCGCGTTCGTGCCGACGCTGCGACGGGACCACGATTTTCTGCTGGTCTTCGTGGGGCTCCTCGGCACGACGATCACGCCCTACATGCAGCTTTTCCAGCAAAGCTCGGTCGTGGAAAAAGGCGTCGCCCGCCGCCACTACGGCCCCGAACGGCTCGACGCCTGGGCGGGCTCGGTGTTTTCCAACATCATGTCCATTTGCATGATCGTGGCCACCGCCGCGACCCTGCACGCGGCCGGACACACGCAGGTCGATTCCGCCGCCGACGCCGCCCGCGCGCTGGAACCGGTCGTCGGCCCGGCCGCGCGGACGCTCTTCGGCGTCGGCCTGCTCGGCGCGGCGCTATTGGCCGGCGCGGTGCTGCCGCTGGCGACGGCGTACGCGGTCAGCGAGGCGTTCGGCGCGCCGAAGGGGGTCCACCTCGACTTCCGCCGCGCGCGGCTGTTCTTCGGGCTGTTCACCGCGCTGATCGTCGTCGGCGCGGGGCTTGCGCTGGTGCCGGGGCTGCCGGTGATCCCGCTATTGGTGGTCATGCAAGTGCTCAACGGCGCGCTGCTGCCGATCATCCTCCTGTTCATCCTGCTGCTAGTCAACGACCGCCGGGTCGTCGGCGAACTCAAAAACACCCGGCTCTGTAACGCCATCGCGTGGACGACGTTTGTCACGGTCACCCTGTCGGTGGGCGTCATGCTCCTCGACCAGGCGTTCGGATTATTCGGCAGGAAACTCTTCTGAGAAGCGAAGTGCTTACGCGCGGTTCGCAAAATTGCGACGATAACAGGTTGAACCAAGCGCGGCGGCTGTTCCGCTGTTCGCAAACCACCCTAACCAGAGAAATCCTCAAATCCTATGCTGTACACCATCATCATCGTCCTGCTCATCATCTGGCTGCTCGGAGGGGGCATCCCGGGCATTGCTCTTTACAGCAGCGCGAGCGTCGGGGGGCTGATCCACCTCATCCTGGTGATCGCGCTGATTCTCCTGGTCGTCCAGTTGCTGACCGGCCGCCGCCAGCTCTGAGCGACCGACCGAGACTTGCTTTCTCCGAGCCTGCGGCTTTTGCACGAGCCGCAGGCTTTTTGCTGGTTGCAAGAATCGCTTCTTAATGAGTGATGTACCGGCCCTCCGGGCACCATGAATCCCAGCGTTTATCTGGCTTGCGATCTCGGTGCGGAGAGCGGTCGATGCATCCTCGGCACCCTGGCGGAGGGACGGCTCACCCTGGAGGAGTGCCACCGTTTCGCCAACGGGCCGGTGCGGATCGCCGGGACGCTGCGTTGGGATCTGGTGCGCTTGTTTTCCGAGATGACGACCGGCCTCCGCCAGGCGCTCACCGTCGCGCCGGGTCTGCGCAGCCTGAGCGTGGATACCTGGGGGGGGGTGGATTACGTCTGGCACAACGCGCGCCAGCCGATGCTGGCGCTGCCGTACTGCTACCGCGACGACCGCAATGAACCGGCCAGCGAGGCGCTCATCGCGCGACTGGGCAGGGAACGGATTTTCGGCGAGACGGGCATCCAGTTCATGCCCTTCAACACGCTCTACCAGCTCAGCGCCGACCTGGAAACGAACCGCGACCTGCTTGGACTCGCGGATGGGTTCCTGCTGACGGCCGATTTTTTCAACGGTCTTTTCGGCGGCGCGCCAGTGGCGGAACAAAGCCTCGCCAGCACGACGCAGATTTACCGGCCCGAACGACACGAGTGGTCCGCGACGTTGGTCGGCGACATTGGCCTGCCTGCCAAATTGCTGCCGAAGATCGTCCCGGCGGGTGAACGCATCGGCCGCCTGCGGCCGGAACTTGCCCGGGAAATCGGCGCCCGCGACGACGCGGAGATCGCCGTCGTCGCCACCTGTTCGCACGACACCGGCGCGGCCGTGGCCGCCGTGCCCGCTGCCGACGGTGCGGACGACTGGGCCTATCTCGGCTCGGGAACGTGGTCGCTGCTCGGCCTCGAACTCCCCTCCCCGCTCCTCGGCGACAATGCCCGCGCGCTCAACT
>CALMVM010000045.1:0-5589 GCA_937873255.1 uncultured Verrucomicrobiota bacterium
CGCCGTGACGATTGTGGGCACGGACGCGCTCGGGGCGGGGGCGACCGGGGCGAAGGGCAAGTTCATCGCGCTGCTGGACTTCAGCGAGGGCAGCGACATGATCATCGGCAAGCCCGGCGTGGAATCCATCAAGGACTTGAAAGGCCAGAAGATCGGCGTCGAGATCGGCCTCGTCGAGCATTTGCTTCTCTTGCAGGCGCTCAAGGCCAACGGCCTGACGCAGGCGGACGTGACACTCGTGCCTACCCCGACAAACAACACCCCGCAGACCCTCGCCAGCGGCCAAGTTGCGGCGGTCGGCGCGTGGTACCCGGTGTCGGGTCAGGCGCTCAAGCAGGTGGCGGGGTCGAAGAAACTCTTCACCAGCGCGCAGGCCAAGGGACTCATTTACGACGTGCTGGAAGTCACGCCGACTAGCCTGTCTCAACACAAGGACCAGTGGGCCAAGGTGGCAAAAATCTATTATCGTTGCGTGGATTATCTCAAGGACCCCAAGACGCACGATGATGCCGTCAAGATCATGGCCGCCAAGGTCGGCGCGGACCCGGCGGAGTATGCCTCGAACATCCCCGGCACGCACTTCTTGACATTGCCGGAAGCCAAGGCGGCGCTGCAAAAGGGCGCCGGACTGGAATCGATCTACGGTTCGTTGCAAATCGGCAATCAATTCAACTTGGACAACAAGGTCTACACTGAATCGCAAAAGGCCGAGGACTACGTCGCGCCGAGCATCGTCAAGGGGATGTGATGCGGTTGGGAGTCACCGACCGCATGTCCGTCTCCGGAAATAAGCCCGCCGCCACGCGTGACTGGCTGGGTTTGAAGAAAGAATTGCCGCGCCGGCGTCGCTACCTGCTCACGCTGTCGTCGTTTTTGTTGCCGCTCGCGCTCTGGTCGCTGGTCAGTTACGTGCCGTGGTTGTGGCATCCCCTGGTGCGGGTCACCTCGCCGGGGGAGGTGGAAGCGTTCTCCACCGGCGTGGAAGTGCCGCGCGCTGATTTCGAGCGCGAGAACCGCGATGCGCTCGCCCAACATTTCGAACCTGCCCAAGGCTTCCGTGTCAACCCTCCTTACCTGCCGCCGCCGCACGCGGTGGGACGCGCGTTTTTCAGCGCCTTTCGGACCCCGCCGCGTCTTCCTGACGAACCGTGGCTCTACCAGAGCTTGGGCCACAGCATCCGCACGATCTTCTGGGGCTTTCTGCTGTCGTCGTTGATCGGCGTGCCGCTGGGGGTGCTCGGGGGTGCGTACCGGTTCTTCGCGCGCCTGCAGGAGCCGTTTCTGGAATTCTTTCGCTACCTGCCCGCCCCGGCGTTTGCGGCGTTGTGCGTGGCGGTGCTGGGCATCTACGATGCGCCGAAAATCGCGATCATTTTCATCGGCACGTTTTTCCAGCAGGTGCTTGTGATCTCCAACACCGTGCGCCGCGTCGATCCCGCGCTCGTGGAAGCCGCGCAAACGCTCGGCGCGCGGGGCTGGCCGCTGTTGCGCGGCGTCATCATTCCCGGGTCGATCACCGGGATTTACACGGACATGCGCATCCTGCTTGGCTGGGCGTGGACATACTTGATTGTCGCCGAGGTCGTCGGCACGATGTCGGGCATCACGTACTTCATCAATCAACAGGCGCGCTACCGCAATTTCCCCAACGTGTACGCCGCCATCGCCATGATCGGCATCATTGGCTTGGGCATTGATTTCGTGCTGGCGTGGATCGGCAACCGGGCGTTCCCCTGGCAGCGCACGTCGCGGCGGGCCGGACGGTTGCTGGCGTTGTCCCAACCAGCGCCGGCGTCCCATTACCGGGTCGGTGCGGTGCCGATGTTCAGGAGAGGAGCGGTGCGCCGATGAGCACGCCCGACCCGAAGACGGTCCCGATCCGCGACCTGCTGCCGGATTACCGGGAACAACTGCCGGAGGTTGCTGCGCGTTTCGCGCGCATCCGGGAGAGGCCAGTCATCCTGAGCATCCGTGGGCTGGAAAAATCCTACGGCCACGGCGACGCGCGCACGGTGGTGCTCGACCGGTTGAGCTTCGAGGTGCGGCGGCGGGAGTTTCTCAGCGTGGTCGGCCCGTCGGGTTGCGGCAAATCGACGCTCATCCGCATCATCGCCGGCCTCGACGAAGCCACCGGCGGCGAGGTGCTTCTCGACGGCCAGCGCGTCGAGGGGCCGGGGCCAGATCGCGGGATGGTCTTCCAGGGATACACGCTTTTCCCGTGGCTGACGGTCAAGGGCAACGTCATGTTCGGTCTGAAGCTGCGCGGCAAGTCGAAAAAGGCGGCCGACAGGGAGGCATTCCAATGGCTCGACCTGGTCAACCTAGAGGAATTTGCCGACGCCTACCCGCACGAGCTCTCCGGCGGCATGAAGCAGCGCGTGGCCATCGCCCGCGCGCTCGCCAACGAACCGCGCATCCTCATCATGGACGAGCCCTTCGGCGCGCTCGACGCGCAGACGCGCGCGCAGATGCAGAGCTACCTTTTGCAAATCTGGAAGAGCGTGGACGTGACGATCCTCTTCATCACGCACGATCTCGAAGAAGCGGCGTACCTGTCCGACCGGGTGTTGGTGATGGGAGCCAACCCCGGCCGCATCGTGGAACTGATCGAAAACCCCGTGCCGCGTCCGCGCCGGCGGGAGCAATTCATCTCACGGCCGTTTTTGTCGCTCAAGCGGCGGCTGGCGGAATTGATCCACGCGGACGGCGCGGCCGAGGAATTGAAGCTGCCTCTCACGATGCGTCCGTGCGCGGAGGACAGCGTCGAATAGGAACGCATTCCGCATTCCGCCCGCGTGCGTGATGTGTTTCAGTGGAAGCCATGAAGAACCGAACTGCTCCTGGTCTGTTGGCGCTCGCGGCCTTTTTGCTGATGGCCCATCCGGCGGTTTCGTCGGAAACGTGGACTCGCCCATCCGATGACCGGGGCGAACTCTCTCCGCCGCCCCTGCCGGTGGAAGTCTCACCGGACGACGCGGCCCTGCGTTACGACGGCCGGTTCGAGCGGTCGAACCCGAAAGAAGCCGTCTGCGCGTGGTCGGCGTCGGCGGTGACGATGCGTTTTCGCGGCACGGCGGTCAACGTCCGCCTCGGCACCGGGGCCAACCGCTTCGAGGCGGTCGTGGACGGCGTGCCGGTGAAGATCCTGACAACCGCCGCCGCCGATGCACACCACCCCGCGCCGTCTCCGTCGCCGTCGTTGTACGCCGTGGCCTCCGGGCTGCCGGACAGCGAGCATCGCGTGACGATCTTCAAGTGCACGGAAGCCGCCGTGGGCAATGCGACGTTCGGGGGCTTCCAACTCAACGCAGGGTCAGCCGTGCTGCCCGCCGCGCCGGCCCGGCGCAAGATCGCGGTGATCGGCGACTCGATCAGTTGCGGCTTCGGCAACGAGGCCGCCAGCGAGGACGAGCCCTTCTCGCCCGCGACCGAAAACGCTTGGTGGAGCTACGGGGCCATCGCCGCGCGCGGCGTCGGGGCGGACTACGAGTGCATCGCCTGGTCGGGCCGCAAGATGTATCCCGACAACACGATTTCCGAGGTCTACGGCCGCACGCTGCCCTCCGACGTGAAATCCCGCTGGCCCGGCGACAAGGAAAAGCCCGACGTCATCCTCATAAACCTCTGCACGAACGACCTCCTCGTCGCGCGGCTGCCGGACCACGACGGCTGGGTGAAGGCGTACCGCGATTTCGTGGCCCGGCTGCGCACGGAAGCCCCGCGCGCGACGATCTATTGCGCCCTCGGGTCGATGATGGTCGACCAACCCCCGCCGGGGCGTCCTTTCCTGACGACCGCGCGCACATGGATACAAGAGGTGGTCAAGGCCAGCCACGACGCAGGCGACGCAAACGTACGTTTTTTAGAATTCGAACCCCAACGAGCCGTCAACGGTCTCGGGGCGGGCTATCATCCGAGCGTGCGGACACAGCAAATCATGGCGGAGAAATTCGTTGGTGCCCTACGGACAGACATGCATTGGTAAGCCAAGGAACGCGTGAAATGACACTACGCCGCAGGCGTTCCATACCGTGGTAGGAATGGCTCTCCGAGCCGTTCCCTGAATTTCGGGTTGGACGTCTTTCGGTGTGACAAACCATTTCCAGAAACAATAGGGAACGGCTCGGAGAGCCACCCCTACCTTGGTTGGACCCAACCCATCGTACTAATGCGTTTCGTTTCCCTTTCCGCTCGCCGGTGGTTCTCCCTCGTCGGGTGGCTGGGATTGGCCGCCGCGCTGGCGGGTGCGTTCGCGGCGGCCTGCGCGAACCACCACGAGGTTTTCGGCGAGAAAGGGCAGGTGTTTTTCGTCGACGCCGATTGCTACGCGCGCATGACCCGCGTGCGGGTCGTCTGCGAACATCCCGGCCGGATTTTGGCCGCGCACGACTTCGAGAATTATCCGTTCGGCACGCGTCCGCACACGACGGCGCTGTTCGATTACCTGATCTGGGCGTTGCGCGCGGTGATCGGCGTGTTCGCAAACGGCGAGACGCGGGATTTGGCGGGCGCGTGGATTTCCCCTTTGCTGGCGCTGGCGGCGGTCGCGGGAGTCGGCGTATGGGCGAACCTCGCGCGGCTGCCGGGGCGGCTGCCGATGTGGATCGTGCTGGCGGCGAGCCCGATCCTCGCCCACGGGTTCGCGTTGGGCCGGCCCGATCACCAATCGCTCGCGCTGGCGTGCACGGCGTGGGCTCTCGCGGCTGAATGGGCACTCTGGCGTGGACCGTCGCGGGGTTGGGGTTGGGTGAGCGGTGTGGCGTGGGCGCTGGGATTGTGGACGACGTTGTATGAACCGATCGTGCTCCTGGCGGTCGTGTTGGCGGCGGGGTTGGCGTTCAACCGACAGGCGCTCTGGCAACGCGAACGTTTGCCGGGACTCGCGGCGGGTGGGGTGATCCTGCTGGCGGCATTGGCGGTCGAGGGCTGGCGGATCGACGCGCTGCCGGGCTTCGGCAAGGATGCGCCGCTGTTCGCGGTCTGGAGTCGGCAGGTTGAAGAATTGCGCAGCGTCGCGCCGTGGGACGGAATCATTTTTCGTTGGACGGGCTGGGGATTGTGCGTCGCGCCGGTCCTGCTGCTGTTGCCCCGGCAGGAGCCGGACATCGGCGCGGCGGCGAACGAACGCCGTCTTGGCCGCGCGCTGGCCGTGCTGCTCCTCGCGGTCTGGACCCTGACGTGCTGGCAGGTTCGCTGGGGATATTTTTTGCCGCTCGTTTATTCGATGACCGTCCCCACGCAACTCGGGGCTTTGCCGGTCCGTTGGCGGTCGGCGGCCGCCGCGCTGCTGGTGGCCGCGTTGTGGCCGCTGGCGGGTTTCTGGTACGAGACAGTGCATCCTTCCGCCGAGGCCGCCGCCGTTTTGACCGAACAGCGCGAGGACGCGTCCCTGTTGCGCGAAACGGCGGAGTTCATCGGCCGCGCCCCCGCCGCCGAACCCTCTGCCGCCCGGGGCATTCTCGCTCCGTGGTGGCTATGCCCCGCCTTGGCGTATTGGTCCGATCAGCCGGCGGTGGCCGGGAGTTCGCACGAAAGCCTGGAGGGCATCGGAGACACGGCGCTTTTCTATCTGGAGCCCGATGCCCGGCA
>CALMVM010000045.1:5599-7359 GCA_937873255.1 uncultured Verrucomicrobiota bacterium
CTTTATGGACGGACGCTCGTGCCGATGCGCGCCATGGGCAATCTTCTCTACCTCCGCCCCGACTACGCCCCGCGCTTCTTGCGTCTGGCGTTCAAAAACCGATACTTCAAGCTTTACGAAGTGATCCCCGCTTCTTTGCCTTAAAAACGACCCCGCATGACCCAGACCCCGGAAGTTCCCATCTACGATTTCGTCGTCCTCGGCGGCGGCAGCGCGGGATTCGCCGCCGCGCGCACCGCCGCGAGCTTGGGGTTGCGCACGGCGCTCGTCGAGGGCGGCCGGGAAGTCGGCGGATTGTGCATCCTGCGCGGCTGCATGCCCAGCAAGACGATGATCGAATCGGCCAACCGCTTCATCACGATCCGGCGGGCGCACGAATTCGGCCTGCGGGCGGAAAACATCCGCGTCGTCGGCCCGGAAATCCTCGCCCGAAAGCGGCGGCTGGTCGGGGAGTTTGCGAGCTACCGCCGCGAGCAATTGGAGAGCGGGGAGTTCGATTTCTTCCGGGGGCTGGCGCACTTCACGGCCGAACACCGCATCGCCGTCCGGCCGCTGGAGTGGGAGCCGTCCGCGACGCCCCCGCCGGCCGAGATCGAGGCGCGTACCTTCCTCATCGCCACGGGCTCCCGGATCGCCGACGTGCCCGTGCCCGGGCTGAAGGAAATCGGTTACCTGACGAGCGACGATATCCTCGAAGCGGACGAGTATCCCCCTTCGGTCATCATCCTCGGTGCGGGGGCCATCGGGCTGGAGGCGTGCCATCAACTCGCGGGTCTGGGCGTGGAGGTCAGCGTGATCCAGCGTTGCGGCCAGATCATGCGCGATGCGGACGAGGATATCGCGGGGGCGTTGCAACAGGCGCTGGCGTCGCAGGGCGTGCGGTTCCATTGCGGCTCGCACCTCGTCCGCGCCGAACTGGACAAGGACACCGGGCACAAACGCGTCTGGTACGAAAAGGACGGCGCAATGCACTCCCACTCCGCGCAGGAAATTCTCTTCGCGCTCGGCCGCCAACCCTGCACCGAGTCGCTCGAACTCCACTTCGCCGGGGTCAAGACCGGCGCGAAAGGCGCGGTGCAGGTCGGCCCCGACCAGCGGTCGTCCAAGAAACACATCTTCGCGGCCGGCGACGTGTGCGGACCGTACGAGATCGTCCACATCGCCATCCAGCAGGCCGAGGTCGCCGCGCGCAACGCCGCCCGCCAACTCGGCAAGCTCGGCGGTTCGCCCGAGGAAACCGATTACCGGCTGAAACTCTTCGCGCTGTTCACCGAACCGCAGATGGCGCTCGTCGGTCTGACCGAAAAAGAGGCGCGCAAGGCCGGCATCGACCACGTCGCGGCGACATACCCTTTCGCCGACCACGGCAAATCGATGGTGCGCGGCGAGACCGACGGCTTCGTCAAGCTCATCGCCAACCGCGCCACGGGCGAGATCATCGGCGGCGCGGTGGTCGGGCCGGAAGCGGCAGAGTTGATCCACGAGATCGTCGTGGCGATGCATTTCCGCGCGACGGCGGCGGCGCTTGCGGTCGTTCCACATTACCACCCCACGCTCAGCGAGATATGGACGTACCCGGCGGAAGAACTCGCCGGTCTGGCGGCGATGCCGCTGCCGGGCTCCCTCTGAAGAATTTGCGCGAAAGCGTTGACATCGCCCGCCCGCGCGGAAGATATTCGGCCCGTGTTGAAATTTTTTCCCCAAAAAACGCCAGCCCCGCAGCCGCGTGCCGTGCCGCCGCAACCCCCGGCACAACAACC
>CALMVM010000046.1:0-409 GCA_937873255.1 uncultured Verrucomicrobiota bacterium
GGCCTGGAAAAATGGGGAAGTGTAGATCTCGCTGATGCCGATTTCATATAGAAAGAGGACGATCTCGCGCGCCTGATTGAAGGTGAATTCCTTGTGAAGCTGGATGCGGTAGGTGGCCGTCGGGATACGCGGCGTGGACGGAGTGGGCATAAAGAGAAAGGGGATGCGGGATGCGTGGTGCGGGATGCGGGATCAAACTTCTGTCATCCTGAGCGAGAGCGAGCTTGCGAGCGGGAGCCGAAGGACCTTCCGGCCGCCGGTAGGCAAGCGGCGATGTCTGCCGACGGCCGGAAGGTCCTTCGACTCCGTTACACTCCGCTCAGGATGACAGAAGTTTAAAGCGGGCGGTCAACAATTATCATCACACAAGCAGTTCTAGACCTCCGCCTTGAGCACCAATAGCTCGGGC
>CALMVM010000046.1:419-1981 GCA_937873255.1 uncultured Verrucomicrobiota bacterium
GTTCGCCGCGTTGAACGCCGTTTCCCCGCTGCCGCCGAAACGCGTCTCGTTGCTGGAGAAAATCAGCCGGAAATCCGGCCCCTCGTCGATGCCCATCTCGCCGGTGCCACCGCCCGTCAGGTTGAAGACCACCATGCACATCTCGCCCGCGTTCGGCTCGGTGTAGACTATCGTCACCGCCTCTCCGTCCAACGCGACCGCCTGCCAATCGTCGCGCGACCGGCGACGGAGGGCCAGTTCCTCGCGCCGCAGCCGGAGCGATTCCTTGTAAAGCGCGAGCGTGCTGGCGTGGGTACCCTCCCCGCGCTCGGCCCAGTTCAGCTTGGAAGCGTTGAACGTCGCTTCCGCCTGCGGGTCGGGAATGCGCTTGATGCTTTCCTCGTCCGCGAACGCCGCGAAGCCCTTGAACTCCTTGCGGCGGCCTTCCGTCACCAATCGGCCCAGTTCCGCGTTGTGGTCGGTGAAATACAGGAAGGGAGTGGAAGCGGCCCACTCCTGCCCCTGGAATAATAGCGGCGTGTAGGGCACAAGACAGAGAAGTGCGCTGGCTGCCCGGTACGCTTCCGGGCTGCACGAGGCCGTCAACCGCTCGCCGAATGCCCGGTTGCCGACCTGATCGTGGTTGGAAATGCAGTAGCAAAACGCGTGCGGCGGCAACTGCGCGCCCGGGCTCCCACGCTCCTTGCCGTGGTTCGGCGCGACCTGCCCGCGGTAGTGCCAGCCGTTGGCCAGCGTGTCGGCCAGTTCCTCGGAATCGCCGCTGAAATCGCGCAGATACGACTCCCGCTCGCCGGTTAGCGCAACGCGCACCGTGTGGTGGAAATCGTCCGCCCACAGGCCGTCCAACCCCGTGCCGCCCTCGGTCTCGGGCGTGGCGAGAAACGCGGCGTTGCGCTCGTCCTCGGCGAAGACGAAACCGCCGCGCTGGTGGATCGCCTCGGCGATTTCCGCTAGAACGTGTCGGTCCGTTTCGTCCACGATGGCGTGGATGGCATCGAGCCGGAAACCGTCGAAATGGAACTCGTCCATCCAGTACGCCGGGTTGCCCAGGAAATACGCGCGCACCGGGGCGTTATGCGGACCATCGAAATTGAGCGCGTCGCCCCAGGGCGTCTTGTGCGCGGGATTGAAGTAACTCTTCGTGTACGCGCCGAGATACGCGCCGTCCGGCCCGAGGTGGTTGTAGACCGCATCGAGCATCACCGCGAGACCCCGCGCGTGGGCGGCGTCCACGAGGGCGCGCAGGTCGTCGGGCTGACCGTAGCAACGGGCGGGCGCGTAGAGAAACACGCCGTCGTAGCCCCAGTTCCAGCGGCCCGGAAAATCCGCCAGCGGCATGATTTCGACGGCCGTCGCGCCGAGGTCGACCAACGCGTCGAGCTTGTCGATGGCCGCGCGGAACGTGCCCTCCGGCGTGAACGTGCCGACGTGCAGCTCGTAGATGACCAGATCATCCAGCGAAACCGGCGAGCGTTTGCCGTCGTGTTGCCACGCGTATTTCCCGATCTCCACGACCATCGATGGTCCATGCACCCCCTGCGGTTGGAACCGCGAAACCGGGT
>CALMVM010000047.1:0-1736 GCA_937873255.1 uncultured Verrucomicrobiota bacterium
GTTGCAGCCGGATCGTCGTCTCCGAGCAGGGACGCACGAGCGTGTCCGGACCGGAGGTCATCGAAACGAACATGGGCGTCGAGGAGTTCGACAGCCGCGACCGTCCGCTCGTCTGGCGGACGACCGGTGGCAGGACGCGCCGTCTCCTCGGCGGGGCGGACGCCTACGCTTCCGATCGGATCGAAAGCTTCCGGGATTGCGCGCTCGATCTGCTCGACGGCGTGCCCGCCTTCGATCTCGCCACGGCCGGGCGCGAGCATGCCCGGTTGGTCAGCCGGATCGAGCGGTTCGGACAATGCCGCGATACCCCGGAAATCTGGCAAAAGCTGAACCTCCTCGACGCGGAAACCGTCGCCGATTTGTCGGAGGAGGATTTCCTCGGCCTCGTCCGGACGCAACCGGAGTCCAACCATGACGCTCGCTGAACTGCTCGCCGCCTTGTTTCCCGCCGGTCACGACACCCGGGTGGACGCCGAAGGCATCCTTTCCGGCACCGGGGTTTACGGCGAAGGCCAGACCACCGCCGTGCTCGGCGTGGTCAACCGGATGCCGCTGGGCATCGAAGGCGCGTCGGCGCTCGCCGGTCATGTGCTGGAGGTCATCCGCCATTCGCCGGGCCGACCCATCGTGGTATTGCTCGACGGCGCGAGCCAGCGGATGCGTCGGCGCGACGAAATGCTCGGCCTCAACGAATACCTCGCGCACCTGACTAAATGTTTCTCGCTCGCCGCGCGCGAGGGGCACCGGACGGTCGGCGTGGTTTTCGGTCGCATCGCGGCGGGCGCTTTTATCTCTACCGGTCTCGTGCTGGATCAACTCGTCGCCGTGCCGGGCGGCGACCCGGTCGTGATGGATTTGCCGTCCATCGCCCGGATCACCAAGCTGCCGCTGGAGCAGTTGGAAACGCTGGCGAAGGACACCCCGGTCTTCGCGCCCGGATTGGGTCACGCCCCCCCTATCGGGGCGGTTGCGGAGGTCTGGGACGGCGGCGGTCTCGCCGCCCGGCTGGTGACGGCGCTGGCTGGCCCCGCCGGTGCTCCCGACCGGCGCGATCAAATGGGTCTGGAACGCCGAGGTCGTCTCCGCGCGGCCGAGGTCGCCCGGCGGGTCGCGCGGGAAGCCGGGGATTCCTATGCTTGAGTTCTGGCGGCGGCACGATCTCTTGCGGGTCGAACCGGCGGCGTGGTCGCGGATGCTGCGCTCCCGACCGGCCATGGCGGAGATCCCGACGGTGGTCGGCTGGGTCGCGTCGGGCTGGCCGTTGATCGTGCGCCGCCCCGCGCGCGAAGACGACCCGGGGATGATCCCCCTGGGACTTCCATTGCCACCCGGGGAGGGGAGGGGGCGTTTGTCGTTCCAAATTCGTCCTGATGATGTGCGCGAACGACTCGCGGCCCGGACCTTGCGCGGCGCGTGCAACGAGGTGCCGCCCTCGTGGCGGCCAACGGTGCATGCCGTGTTGGGGTTGGCGGACCGGACCGGGGTTGAACCCCGGGTGTTCGGCAGCCTGCTCTGGCAACAGTTGACGGGTCTGGCTTACCTGTCGCCAAATTCCGATCTCGACCTGCTTTGGCCGGTGAACGATCCGGCGATTGCCGAGCAAATCGTTGGCGGCCTCGCTTCCATCGAACGGGCGAGCCCAATGTCCTTGGACGGTGAAATCCTGCTGCCGGACGGCGGGGGCTTCCAATGGCGCGAGTTCCACGAAAACCCCTCCGAAGTCCTGGTGAAAACTC
>CALMVM010000047.1:1746-8666 GCA_937873255.1 uncultured Verrucomicrobiota bacterium
ACTCTCTCCGGCGTCGAACTCCGCGCCCGGTCGGATTTGTTCCCGGTGCCCGCCATCGCTCCATGAACGCTGCGGCGAACCGGATCGGCGACCTGGCGGTCAGCGCGTTGCTGACGGAACTGCGCGTCTGGCCCAAACCCGGCCTGGTGAGCCGGGTGGATTCCGGCAGTCATGCGGACATGGATGCCGACACGTTCCGCGCGAGCGCCGGGGCGCTGCGGCCGTTTTTCGCCACGTTGGCGTACGCCGCCGCGGACGGCGCGGGGATGGCCGAACTGCGGACCATCGGTCGGGCGGCAGAGCGCGCCATGCTGACGGCAACCGGCGGAGTGAACACGCACCGGGGAGCCATCTTTGGGTTGGGCCTGTTGTGCGCCGCCGCCGGGTCGCCGGATTTCGGCGGAGAGGGAGAGAGGTTGGGGGAGATCGCGCGCCGCCGTTGGGGCCGTGACATTCTCGATGCACCCGTGACGGCGTGGAGTCACGGCACGCTGGCTTCGCGCCGATACGGCGTGGGTGGCGCGCGGGGGGAAGCGGCGGCGGGTTTCCCGCACGTTTACCGCGTCGGCCTGCCGGCTTTGAGGCTCGGGCTCCACCTGACGAACGGCGACGAAAACGCGGCCGGCGTGCAAGCCTGTTTTGCCCTGATCGCGGAAGTGGCGGATACGAACTTGCTCCACCGTGGCGGCGCGGAAGGACTGCGCTTTGCCCGGCGGGCGGCCGCGTCGTTTCTGGCCGGCGGTGGCGTGGGCGGGGCGGATTGGCGCGCGCGGGCGATTGAGACCCATCGGAAATTCGTGGCGCTCCGGCTCAGTCCGGGTGGCAGCGCCGATCTGTTGGCAGCCACTTTGTTCGTACACTCCCTGGAATCCCGGACGGTCCCCGAGGACGGAATTTCCCGGCGTCGGTTGCCCTGTTTTGCCGTGCGCTAAAATGATGAGCGGCCCCGTCGCCATCCTTTGTTCCGGACAGGGCGCGCAGCACGCGGGCATGTTCGACCTCGTCGCGCAGGCACCGGAAGCACGGCCCATCCTCGACGTTGCCCGGGAATTCCTGGGCGGCGTCGAACCGGCACGGTTCGTCCGCGAAGTCGACGAAGAGACCCTCTTCTCGAATCGCGCGGGCCAATGCCTCTGCTGCACCCAGGCGCTCGCGGCGTGGGCGGTCATCCGCCCGCATCTACCGGGTGCGGTCGTGCTGGCCGGGTACAGCGTGGGCGAACTCGCCGTGTGGGGTTGCGCCGGTTTGTTGGAACCACCCGAACTCTTGCGGCTCGCGCTGGCGCGCGCGGAGGTCATGGATGAATCGAGCGGCGGGGACACTGGACTGGTGGCGATCATCGGGTTGCACCGGGGACGGATCGACGAACTCTGCCGTACGCACACCGCCCACGTGGCCATCGTGAACGGGGAGGATTTCTTCGTCCTTGGCGGCGCGAGAGACGGACTGACCACCCTGCTCGACGACGCGCGGAGGGCCGGCGCAACGACGGTAACCCTCTTGCGGGTCGCCGTCGCTTCGCATACGCCGCTTCTGGCGGAGGCTTCCCGGCGTTTCGCAGAAGCGTTGGCCGGCACACCTTGGCCCTGCGGCCTGCCGGCGGGCATTCGCCTGCTCAGTGGCGTGGACGGCGACGCGGTGCTCGATCCGGCGGCGGGCGCTCGCAAATTGGCCGCGCAGATCAGTCAGACCGTGCGGTGGGATGCCTGCCTGGACGCCTGCCGGGCCGCCGGCACGGAGACGGTCCTCGAACTTGGCCCCGGACGCGCCTTGGCGGCCATGGCGCGACAGGCTTTGCCGCAGGCGCGGGTACGGAGCATGGACGATTTTCGCACCCCGGCCGGTGTCCTGGACTGGCTGCGGAGGTCATAGGATTTTTCCCGCCGATCCTCTCGCGACAACCATCTATTCTCTTGCAACTTCCCCGCCGCAAACGCAGGCTGACGGGAAACTTCACCCTGACGGCTGCCGACTTCTTTCCCTCTCCCCCATGAACCTCCACTCCATCGTCTCCGTTCCTCGTCCGGTCGCTCTGTTGGCGGCATCCGCCGCGATCCTCCTGGCCGCGCCGACGCCCTCGGTGCGAGCGGACCCGAAAACGATCAAAATCTCTCATCAATTCCCCGGCGGGACCATTGACGAGGGAGACTTCCGCGACCGCCTGGTGCGTCGGTTCGCACAGGAGGTCGAAAAACGCACGAACGGCGGTCTCAAGTTCGAGATTTATCCCGGCTCGTCGTTGATGAAAACAAACGCGCAGTACAGCGCCATACGCAAGGGCGCACTGGACATGTGTCTGCTGCCGTTGGCCTACGCGGGCGGCGAAATGCCGGAATTGAACATGACGCTCATGCCCGGGTTGGTCACTTCTTACGAACAAGGCGCGAAGTGGCGGACCGCACCCGTCGGTCAGGAACTCTCCAAGCTCATGGAAGACAAGGGCGTCATGATCGTCACCTGGATCTGGCAGGCGGGCGGCATGGCCAGTCGCACTGCGCCGGTGATCGAGCCCGATTCGGCCAAGGGGCTGAAAATCCGGGGCGGCAGCCGGGAGGTCGATCTCATGTTCAAGGCGGCCGGCGCGGCCGTGGTCAACCTGCCTTCCAACGAAATCTACGCCGGGATGCAGACGGGCGCGATTGACGCCGCGATCACTTCCTCCACCAGTCTGATCTCGTTCCGCCTGTCGGAGGTTTCCAAGTTTTTGGCCACCGGCCGGGGCAAGGCGTACTGGTTCATGTTCGAGCCGCTGCTGATGTCGAAATCGGTCTTCGACGGACTCTCGAAGGATCAGCAAGACGCCGTGCGCGCCGTGGGCCTGGAAATGGAGAAATTTGCCCTCGAGCAGGCGAAAGCCGACGACCAGGCGGTCGCGGATGTTTACACGAAAGCCGGTGCCAAGGTCGTGGACCTTTCCGACGACGCCGTGGAAAAATGGCGCGCGCTGGCGCGGGATTCCGCGTGGAAGGATTTCGCCGGACGCAACGCTTCTTGCGCGCACCTGATCCAACTGGCCCAGGACGTGAAATAAATGAGCAGCCACGGGGTCCAGGATGCCGCCTCTTCCCTGCCCGACGGCGTGCATGCACCGCCGACCGTGCCCCGGCCGACGACGCGCAACCCGCTGGAATGGATGCTCTACTACATCAATTGGTGCGTGGTGATCGTGGCGATGCTCGCCCTCGTGGGAGCGGCGCTGGTGCTCTCCTACAGCGTGGTCGTGCGCTACCTCTTCAAATCGCCGACGGACTGGCAGGATGAAGTCGCCGTGTTCCTGCTCGTCGGCGTGACCTTCGGTTGCGGGGCCATGGTGCAGGCGCACCGCGGGCACGTCGGCATCGGCGTGCTGGAGAGCGTGCTCTCCGTGCGGCTCAACTCCCTGCGGCTGCTGTTCGTGGACACGGTGTCGGGCCTGTTCTGCGCGTTCTTCGCCTGGAAATCCTGGACGCTTTGCGCCGAGGCGTGGCGCGAGGGGCAAACGACCTCCTCCACCTGGGGACCGCCGCTGTGGATCCCGTACTCGCTGATGGCGGCGGGCATGTCACTGCTGGTCGTGCAACTGTTCTGCCAGATCCTCCTTCGCCTCACCGGCCTGTTCGTGAAGACCGTTCCGCCCGCCCCATGAGCACCACCACGGTCGGTATCCTCTACGGCGGGGCGACCCTCCTCCTGATGCTCTCGGGCATGCCCATCGCCTTCGCGCTCGGCAGCGTGGCGGTGACGTTCATGTATTTCTTCATGCCGGCGTCGTCGCTGGACACCGTCACGCAAAACGTCTACGAGGAAATGAGCGGCATCACGCTGCTGTCCATCCCGCTGTTCATCCTCAAGGGGGCCGCCATCGGCAAATCGCGCGCGGCCCAGGATCTTTATTCCTCGCTCCACGCGTGGATGCGGCGCGTGCCGGGCGGACTCGGCATCGTCAACGTCTTCGCCTGCGCGCTGTTCGCGGCGATGGCCGGCTCGTCGCCGGCGACCTGCTCGGCCATCGGCACGGCGGGCATCCCGGAGATGCGGCGGCGGGGTTACCCGGCCTCGCTGGCGACGGGGATCATCGCGGCGGGCGGCACGCTGGGCATCCTGCTGCCGCCGTCCATCACGATGATCCTTTACGCGGTGGCGGCGGAGCAGTCGCTGGGGAAATTGTTTCTCGCCGGGATCGTGCCGGGACTGCTCATGGTCGCGCTGTTTTGCCTCTACGTGGCGTGGAAGTACCGGAGCGAACACCGCGCCGCCACGGCGCGGGTCGCGGCGGGCGGGGAGGGGTCCGCGCTGCTCGACGACACCGAAACTTCCTTCCGCGAACGCCTGCGCGCCCTGCCGCGCGTGCTGCCCTTCGTCGTCCTGCTGACGGGCGTGATGTTCGCGCTTTACGGCGGCTACGCCACGCCTTCGGAAACCGCCGGACTGGGAGCGATCCTGGCGCTGGCACTTGTCGCGGTGGTTTACCGCGTGTGGCGGCCCCGCGACCTCGCGCCGATCCTCGCGGGCACGTTGCGCGAGTCCACGATGCTCATGTTCATCATCGGCATGTCGCTGCTGTATTCCTACGTGATGAGCTATCTGCACATCTCGCAGTCGGCGGCGGAGTTCATTGTCTCGCTGCACCTCTCCAGGTGGGCGCTGCTCGTGACCATCCTCGTGCTGGTGCTGCTGCTCGGATTCTTTTTGCCGCCGGTTTCCATCATCCTGATGACGGCCCCGATCATCCTGCCGCCGTTGCGCGCGGCCGGGTTCGATCTGGTGTGGTTCGGCGTCATCATGACGGTCGTCATGGAAATGGGCCTCATCCACCCGCCGGTGGGCCTGAACATCTTCGTCATCAAAAACATCGCGCCCGAGGTTCCGCTCGGCGAGATCGTGCGCGGCGTGCTGCCGTTCATTGCGCTGATGGTCGTAGCCATCGTTCTCTTGTGCGTTTTCCCCGGCCTCTGCCTCGGCCTGACACATCTCGTGCATTGATCTCTCGACCGGTGCCGTGGGCGGCGGTGGGAGCCGCCCGGGTGCGGTCCGGGCGAAAGACGAAAAGCCTGTCAAAAGCCGCTCCAATCTCTACGGTGACTGCCACCCCCATGAAAATGTTCCTCGCTTCGGCATGGTTGTTTCTCTTTTTACGCGGCGCGGCCGTCATGGCGGAGACCGCCCCCCCGCCCCTCCGGGTCGGGGTCGTCGGACTTGCCCATGGCCACGTGGGCGGCTTTCTGGGCGGCGGGAATCTGGTGCCGGCTGGAGGTCTGCTCCACCGGCCGGACGCCGAACTGGTGGGCATCGTGGAGCCCGACCAGGCGTTGTTCGACGCTTACGCCGCGAAGCTGCACCTTCCCGCCGCCCTGCACTTTCGCAGCGTCGAGGAGATGGCCGCTCAGGCGCACCCCTCGGCCGTCCTGGTGTTCACCGCCACCAGCGAGCATCCTCGCATCGTCCAGGAATGCGCCGCCCTCGGCGTCCATGTGATGATGGAAAAGCCGTTGGCCGTCACTTACAAGGACGCCCTGGCCATCCAGAGCGCCGCGCAGGGCGGCAAGATCCACGTGCTCGTCAACTACGAGACCTCGTGGTACCGCAGCAACGCGGCTGCCCGGGCCCTGCTCGGACAGGGGGCGTTGGGGCCCATCGTCAAGGCGGTCTTTCGTGACGGCCACGAAGGCCCCAGGCGCATCGGGGTCAGCCCGGAGTTTCTTTCCCTTCTGGTCGATCCGAAGCGCAACGGGGGCGGAGCCCTCTACGACTTTGGCTGCTACGGGGTGGATTTGATGACCGTGCTCATGAACGGCCAGGCCCCGGTCTCGGTGAGCGCCGTGACCAAGCAACTCCAGCCCGACCTGTACCCTCTGGTGGACGACGAGGCGGCGATCATTCTCAACTACCCTCAGGCGGTGGCCATCGTGGAAGGCTCGTGGAACTGGCCCTTCAGCGTCAAACAGATGGACGTGTACGGGAGGACCGGGTACGCCAAGACGCTTGACGCCGACAGCCTGGAGGTGCGCCGCAAAGAGGCGAAGGGAGTGGAGACCACCAAAGGCGGAGAAATCCCGGCGCCTTTCGACGACCCGCTGCACTACCTGGCGGCGGTGCTGCGCGGAGAGGTCGCCGAGGACAACGACGTGTCGTCGCTCGAAACCAACGTGACGGTCAGCGAGGTCCTGGATGCCGCCCGGCAATCGGCCCAAACCGGCAGGACGGTCGCTCTGCCGCTGGCAAGGCAGTGATCGAGTGGCGGGCATCCCGAGCGCGGACTCGTTGGTCCGGGTCCCGCGTTGGGATTTATTTTCCCCCGGTCGTGGCGATGCCTTCGATGAACGTGCGCTGGGCCAGGAAGAAAATCACGATCACCGGCAGCATCACCAACGTCGCGGCAGCCATGAGTTGATGCCATGCCGTGCCGCCCTGCTGGCTCTGGAAACTTTGCAGCCCCAGCGCCAGGGTGAAGTCCTTCTGCTCGGTCAGGAAAACCAGCGGCCCTAGAAAATCGTTCCACGTCGCCATGAACTGGAAGATCGCCACGACGAGCAGCACCGGTTTGGAGAGCGGCAGGACGATGCGCATGAGGATCTGCAGTTCGCTGCAACCGTCCAGCCGCGCGGCCTCGAACATCTCGCGGGGCAGCGTCAGGAAGAACTGCCGCAGCAGGAAGACGTTGAATGCCCCGGCCAGGAACGACGGGACCCACAGCGGCTTGAACGTGCCGATCCAACCCAGCGATTTGAACAGGCCGTAAACGGGCACCAGGATGACCGGGTAGGGGATCATCATCGTGGCAAGGAGCGCCAGGAAGACCCGCTCACGCCCCTTCCACTGGATCCGCGCGAAGCCGTAGGCCGCCAGCGTGCTGCTGGTCAAGGTGCCGATGACCGTCAGCGCGCAGAGCAGCAGCGAATTGGCGGCGTAGCGCCAGAAGGAGCCCATCGCGTGGATGGCGT
>CALMVM010000048.1:0-254 GCA_937873255.1 uncultured Verrucomicrobiota bacterium
CCCCCGATGAACTGGCCGCTCACCCCGGGCGCTCCCCGGTCGCAACTCAACGACCGCGAGTGGGACAAACTCATCAACCTCATCGCCGAGGGCAACGTCGTGCCGGTCGTCGGGTCGGAGCTGCTGCTGGTCGATGATCCCTCCGGGACGCCCCGCTTGCTCTACGACGTGTGGGGCCAGGTGCTCGGCGAACAGGCCGACCTCCCCGCGCCGGGCAACGGCTCCCCCACGCCGTCGCTCTACGGCGTCACCAA
>CALMVM010000048.1:272-1244 GCA_937873255.1 uncultured Verrucomicrobiota bacterium
GTTCCCGCTGGTCATCACCACGACGATTGACCACCTCTTCAAGCAGGCGTTCGACGAGGCGCGTCCCGGCGGGGCGTCCAACGTGCAGGAGATCTTCTTCACCCCGCGCGGCGTCAAGAGCCGCATCGACCTGCCGGAGAATTTCGGCTTCGGGGGCAACCGCTGCCTGTTCCATCTCTTCGGCGCGACGGCGTCGGTGGAAGGGGCGTTCGCCAAGACCGAGGACGATCTGATCGAGTTCAGTTGGTCCCTGCTCGACCAGCAGTACGCCCCGGATCGGCTCTACGATTACCTGAAGCAGAAGACCGTGCTGATGCTCGGGTGCAATTTTCCCGACTGGCTGGGCCGGTTTTTCCTCCACGCGCTCAGCGCCGGCCGCAGCGACGCCGCGCTGAACATTTACTACGTCAGCGGACGTAGCGAGCCCGGGCTCGACGCGTTCCTCAAACGCCGCCGCGCCAAGATCGTCCTGCCCCAATCGCCCGCCGCGTTCGTCGCCGAACTCCACCGCCGCTGGCGCGCAGCCGGCCACGTCGAGGAAACGCCCGACGAACCTCCCGCGGAACCCGCGCCTGCGCCGGACGCCCCGGTGGTCGCCGAGACGTTCAAGCGGGGGGCGGTGTTCCTGAGCTATTGCAAGGAGGACCGTACGGTGGTCGAGGCGATCCGCGCGCAACTCGAAGCCGCCAACGTGGACACCTGGATGGACGACAGCGCGCTCGAACCCGGCGACCAGTTCCAGCGCGTCATCCACGAAAACATCCGCGCGGCGTCGTTCTTCGTCGCCGTTATCTCGAAGTCCCTCGACAACCCCGACAAGCCCAGCCGCTTCATCTGGCGCGAGTGGAAGTGGGCCGAGGACATCAACCTGGAACGCCGCAAGGACGACCGCTACCTCCAACCGCTGGTCATCGACACAACGCCGGCGGGCGCGTTGTACATCGACCCGCCGTTCCGCGACCTGCACTGGAC
>CALMVM010000048.1:1254-4500 GCA_937873255.1 uncultured Verrucomicrobiota bacterium
GGACGCGCGGTCAGGACGGCCGGTTGCCGGATGATTTCGTGTCGTTCCTGGGCCAGGGCATCCGGCGTTTCCGGAGGACGCGATGAGCGACGAGATTTCCTCCTCCGCGCCGGAAGCCGAGGGGCGCACCGCCGTCGAAACGACCGCCAACCCCTGGCCGGGTCTGGCGTCGTACACGGAGAGCGAGCGCGACCGGTTTTTCGGCCGGGCGGCCGAGATCAACGAAATGGTCCGGCTGGTGCAGCGCGAAACGCTCACCGTGCTTTTCGGCCGGTCGGGGTTGGGCAAATCGTCGCTGTTGCGCGCGGGCGTGATGCCGCGTTTGCGCGAACAGGGGTACTTCCCCGTCACGCTGCGGCTGGATTTTTCCGAACGCGCCGAGGTCAGTCCGGGCGAGCAGGTGAAGGCGCTGACCGTCGCGGCGGCACGCGCGGTGGGCATCGCACCCGAAGGCATCCCGGACGACGCCGCGAAACTGACCTTGTGGGAATGGTTCCACGCGGTCGAGTTCTGGGGGCCGCGCAACGATCCGGTCACGCCGATCCTGGCGCTCGACCAGTTCGAGGAAGTCTTCACGCTCGGTCGCGGGTTGCCGCGCACGGACGAGTTCATCGAAGGGCTCGCCGACCTGATCGAAAACCGCGTGCCGCAATCCGTCCGCGACCGCGTGCAGGCCAGCGGCGAACGACTGGCGTACGACGCGGCGCGGCAGGATTACAAGGTGATCCTGTCGTTGCGCGAGGACTTCGTGCCGAGGCTGGATTCGCTGCGCCCGGTGCTGCCCGCGATCATGCGCAACCGCTTCGCGCTCGCGCCCCTCGCGGCCGAATCCGCCTGCGACGTGGTGCTCGGTGCGGGCGGCAAATACGTCTCCGGGGACGACGCACGGCAGATCGTCGCGGCGGTGGTCGGCGGCGACGGCCCGCTCACGTACCGGCCGGACGAGGAGGTCGAACCTGCCTACCTGAGTGTGATGTGCCACGAGCTGTTCCGCCGCATGCAGGCGCTGGGGCGAAACCGCATCACGCGCGACCTCATCGACGCCGAGCGCGGCGGCATTTTGGAAGGTCTCTACACGCGCAGCTTCGAGGGCATCGGCGACCCGGTGCGGTTCTTCGTGGAGGACCGGCTGCTCACGCCTTCCGGTTATCGCGGCACGCTGCCGCTGGCCGACGCGACGCGGGAAGGCATCGCCGAAGCCGACCTGCGCACGCTTGTGGACCGCCGGTTGCTGCGTTTCGAGGACCGGCTCGGGACGATCCACCTGGAGCTTTCGCACGACCTCCTGACCCGCATCGTCCTCAAGCGCCGCGAATCCCGCCGCGCCGAGACCGCGCTGCGCGCCGAGACCGAACGCGCGCAGAAATCCCGCGCCGCGCAACTCGCCCAACGCCGCCGTTCGCGCTTCGTGGCCGCCGTGGCGGCGGGTCTGGCCGTGTTGCTCGTCGGCGCGGTGTGGGGCGGGTATTATTGTTACATCCAAGAACACCGTGCGCTCTATCGTAACGTCGGCTTCCGGCGCGGCTTCCCCGTGGGCATCGGCGAACTCTCGCCCGGCCAGACGCAACGGCTGCCCCTGCACTACGTGCTGTTTTACAAGGGGATCACCTGGGATGGCTGGCGGCCCCACTGGAAACCGGCGTTCAAGATGCTCGCCGCCGACCAGCGCGGACGGCTGACGACCAACCACGGCACCGGCACGTTCTTCTGGCACGCGCACGACCAGGCGCAATCCACCGAATTGAACAAGGACCTCGGCGAGACGCTCGGGCTGGCGTCCGTGTGCCAGTGGTAATACAGCGCCGACGCGTAGGGCGGCATCGCGTTCACGCGTGGGCTCGACCGCGACGGCCGCATGGTCTGGGGGTGCGTGTACGCGCCGGCGGCGACGGGCGGCGCCTCGACCCGGATCGCCCATTACATCGGACCCGACGGGTATCCGCAGCTCCAGAACATTTCCGTCGCCGAATACATTGAGATCCACTACGACGCCGACGGATGGGAGGGGCGCGTCGTTTTCCTCGACGCCATGGGCCAGCCCGCGTCCGGGCCGCAAGGGGAATTCGGCAGTGAGCGCCGCTACGACAACGCAGGCAGGCTGACCTCGGTCCTCGTGCTCGACGAACACGGCCGGCCCGGCGTGGACCGCGCCGGTGTCAGCACCCTGCGTTTTACCTACGGCGCGAACGGACAGATGGAGGAAGCCACCGCCGTCGGCACCGACGGCCAACCGCGCGCCGTGACCGATGGATGGACACGGATCAGGGATCGTTACGACGACCTGGGCCGGCGCACGCTCATCGAGGCGTTCGACGGCGATGGCCGGCCCGTGCTGCGGCGCGACAACTTCAGCGCCGTGCGGAGCACGTACGACGCCGACGGGGACCTCGTGCAGGAGACGTACCTGGGCATCGACGGCCAGCCGCGCCGGGTCATCGGCGAGGTCGTCGCCATCCGGCACGAACTCGACGCGCAGGGCAACGAATCGCGCATGACCTTCGTGGATGCCGCCGGCCGTCCCGCCGCGTTGCGCGACGGCTCCTGCGGGAACGAGTCGCGCTTCGACGCGCGGGGCCGCCTCATCGCGCGCACTTTGTTTGGCCCGGACGGGAAGCCTTTCCTCATCAACGAAGGCTACGCGGGCTGGCAGTCGGAGTTCGACGACCAGGGCCACGAGACCCGCCGCACCTATCAGGGCGCCGCCGGTGAGCCGGTCATGCTCCGCAAACAATGCCACGGATGGGAAGTGCGCTACGACCAGCGCGGCAACCCGGTGCGCTATACCTACCTCGGTCTGGACGGCCGGCCGGCGTTCGCCGCCGAGCAGGTCGCCGGGTGGGAGGCGGAGTTCGACCTGCGCAACCGCGAGACGACCCGCCGGTATCTCGGCCCCACTGGCGAGCCTGTCCTGTGCGCCGACGGTTACCACGCCACGGCGACGGTCTACGACGCGCACGGATACGCCGCCGAGTTCACCTTCCTGGACCTGAAGCGCAAGCCCGTCGTGCCGGTGGGCGGTCGCTATTCCACCCAGACGATGCAGCACGACATCCGGGGCCGTGAAACGCAGCGTTCCTACCACGACCCGGACGATAAACCGGTGGCCAACAAGGACGGCGTCCGCAGCATTCTCCACGAGTACGACGAACTCGGCGACGTCATCGAAACGAAGACGCTCGGCGTGAGCAACCTGCTGGTCGTACCCAAGTCGCAGACCTATGCGCGTGAAACCCGACGGTACGACGC
>CALMVM010000049.1 GCA_937873255.1 uncultured Verrucomicrobiota bacterium
GCCATCCGGTCACGCGGCCGGCCAGCCGCCAGCGGCGGGTGCGGCGCGTAACGGTGGGAGGGGCGGGGGCGGAAATCGGATTCATCAGGGATCGACCGGCAACGGAAAACCGGCAACATGCCGGATGGGCGACTCCCCGACAACGTCAAACTGCGCCCCGGGTCCGGCCGCCCCGGCGGGACCAACGTTTCAGCCCCGCCAGCGTCCCGCCCGCTTCAGATCACATCGGCGAAGGTGTGCTTGAGGCGCATGAACACCGCGTAGCCGGCCAGCATGCAAGCCAGGCTCCCGGCGACCAGCACGCCGTAGGTCTGCCAGTCCATCGAATGCCCGAGCACGGCCGTCTGCCGGCTTTGTTCGACGATGTTGGCGACCGGGTTCCACAGGACGAAGGGCTGCAGGAGCCGCGGCACTTTGTCCGCGACGATCTGCAACGGATAAAAGATCGCGCTGGCGTACATCAGGATCTGGACGGCGGCGAAGGTGATCTCGTTGAGGTCGCGCAGGAACACGCCCAGCGCGGCGAGCAGCCACGTGAGCCCCAGCGCGTAGCCGACCAAGGGCAAGAGCAGCAGCGGCCACTGGAGCATCGTCACCGGTGGCGCGCCGGCCAACAAAAGAGTGGCTAAAAGCAGCGGCACCAAGCTCATCAGCAGATGGAACACGCTGGAAAGAACCACCGTCACGGGCAGAATCTCGAGAGGAAACACCACCCGATTGACGTAGTTGGAATTCATCAGAATCAGGTTCGGGGCGCGGCCGATGCATTCCGCAAACATGTTGAAAATGATCAGACCCGCGAACAGGATCAAAGAGAACTCCGTGCCGCTCTCGCCGAACCGATCGTGGAACTTGGTGTTGAAGATGTATTTGAACACCACCGTGTAGATGATGAGCAACAGGATGGGGTTGAAGAACGGCCAGAGCATCCCGAGGTAAGAGCCCTTGTAGCGTCCGAGCACCTCACGCCAAGCCATTTGCCGGATGAGGTGCCGATGACGCAGAAAGCCGACGAGCAGTGAGACCGGGCCGAGGTCCGCCCGGCGTCGGCTACTGGTGACACGGACGGGCGGCGGGACGGTGGAAGCAGCGACTGGCATATGATCCGGGATAGATAAGTGCAGAGGATGGGATGGCGAAAGTACTTTTTCGGCCGCAGCTCTTCGTCTTTCGGGCGCCACGCCGGCCCATCCGAGGGGTTCGGAACCCTCGTCGTCCGGGCAGTCCTTGGATGGTTTCCCGGCCCGGTCCGCCCCTCCGTCGACCGCGTTTTCGGGTTGTTTCGCCGTGGTTGTTGGCGATAGTCGGAGGTAACCGCCCTGTTGCGCTCCCGTTCCCTGGCCCCGCGGCTGTGGCAGTCGCTTTCAGCCTATGTCCGTCGAAGAGAGAATCATCACCGTCGAAAACCTGTCCAAGAGCTACCACATCTGGTCTTCTCCTTTGGCGCGCCTGCAAAGTCCTACCTACCGCTGGCTGGCCAACCAGCCGCTGCTGCCAACGTCCAGCAAGCAACTCCTTCGGCGCAAGGCGGCGGAATCTTCCCGGGAATTTTTTGCCTTGCGCGACGTGTCTTTCCACGTCGAACGCGGACAAAGTTTGGGCATCATCGGACGCAACGGCTCGGGCAAGTCGACGCTGCTCCAGATCATCACCGGCACGCTCCAGCCGACGGCCGGCCAAGCGGAGATCCGCGGCCGGGTGGCGGCGCTGCTCGAACTCGGCTCCGGTTTCAATCCGGAGTTCACCGGCCGCGAAAACGTCCGTCTCAACGCCTCGCTCCACGGTCTCTCGCCCGCGGAAATCGACGCGCGCATGGAGGAAATTCTGGCCTTCGCCGACATCGGCGATTTTGTGGACCAGCCGGTCAAGACCTACTCAAGCGGCATGATGCTGCGGCTGGCTTTCTCGGTCATCGCGCACATCGACGCGGACGTGCTCATCATCGACGAGGCTCTGGCCGTGGGCGACGTATTCTTCGTCCAGAAATGCATGAACTTCCTGCACCGCTTCCAGGAGCGCGGCGTGCTGCTGTTCGTCTCGCACAACGCGGCGGCCATCACCACGCTCTGCCAAAAAGCGCTCTGGCTGGACGCCGGGCACCTGCGGATGGACGGCTCGCCCAAAGAAGTCACCGAGGCGTATCTGGAAGCCTTCTTTGAAAGCGACGCGCGGGACAAGCTCGGCAAGAGCAAGGCGCTTGCCGTCAAAATGACCTCGATGGATGCGACTGCTACCGGGACGGTCGAGGCAGCCACCACGCCGACCGTCCGCCGTGATCAGCGCCTGCTTTACCTCAACCAGACACAGCACCGCAACGATATCGAGGTGTTCGAGTTTGACCCCAAGGCATCCTCCTTCGGCGTGCGCGGCGGCGAGGTGATCGAGGTCGTGCTGGAGGACGGGGAGGGACAGTCGCTGGCTTGGATCGTCGGCGGCGAGATTGTCCGGTTGAAGGTGCGACTGACGTGCGCCGATGATTTGACTCATCCCGTCGTCGGTTTCTACGTCAAAAACAGCCTGGGGCAGCAACTCTTCGGGGACAACACGTTTTTCAGCAGCCAGGGTCAGGACGTGGCGGCGGCGGCTGGCACGTGGCTGGAGGCCAGTTTCGCCTTCCAGATGCCGGTGCTGCCGCCGGGGGATTATGTTGTCACCGTGGCGCTGGCTGACGGCACGGTGACGGACCATATCATGCACCATTGGATCCACGATGCCCTAGCCTTTAAGAGCACGTCGTCTCCCTTGCGGTCGGGCGGGTTGCTGGGCTTGCCCATGCTCGAAGTCAGCCTCAAACCAGTGCCTGCCCCAGCACCCTCCATGGAGCTAGCCGACACGTGAACCCTTCTCCGCCGTCAGTCCTGCAGGCGCCGGTTCGTGATGTTTCGTGGACAGGCCTTGGAACCACCGGCGCGCTGGACGGAGAACCACCGAAGGCCCCGCCTGCCTGCACAAAGATACCCTCCTGATCTTTTCCAAGCCGGCTCCGAGTGCCCGCCCTTTGCTGCCCGTTCGCGCATGAACTTTCTTTCGCTGCCTTCCCTGCACGGTTTGCGTCCACGCCGGTACGGACTGGTCTCGTGGTCGTCCCACGTTCCTTTTGCCTTTGATCTAGTGGCCGACTTTCGACCGCGGCTGGTGGTCGAACTTGGCACGCACAGCGGCGAATCCTACTTCGCCTTTTGCCAGGCCGTGCAGGAAAGCCACGCCGGCACGACCTGCTATGCCGTGGATACCTGGAAAGGCGACGCCCAGGCAGGCTTTTACCCGGAGGACGTGTATGCCGATGTCTTCCGGCACAACCAGGAGCACTACGCGGATTTTTCCTACCTCGTGCGGGCCACCTTCGACGACGCCGTGGACCGGTTCGTGGACGGCAGCGTGGACCTGATCCACTTCGATGGCCTGCACACCTACGAGGCCGTCCGACACGACCTGACGCGCTGGCAGCCGAAGCTGAGTCCACGGGGCGTGGCGCTTTTTCACGATGTTGCCGCCCGCCACGATGATTTCGGTGCATGGCGGCTTTGGGTGGAGATCCGTCGCGAGGGACAATCATTCGCCTTTCGACACGGCTGGGGGTTGGGCGTATGGAAGCCTGCCGGCGGCGAGTCCACCGGTTCGCCGCTGCTCGAACGGTTGTTCGCAGCCGATGAAGTCGAGGCGGAAAGCATTCGTCAATACTACGTCCTGGCCAACGAGTCCCTGCGCGGGCAACAGGCCGCGGCGGACAACGCGCATCTGCGGGAAGACCTCAAGGCGGCCAGCCTGCGCGCGGAGAAATTATGTGAGGAGAGCGGGCAGCGCGACGAACTGATGCGCGACGAGGCCGCCCGGCGCGACGAACTGATCCGTGCTCTCCAGACGGAGAGAGACGAGATTCGCCAGGAGTTGACCTCTCGGCCCCAAGCGCTCGAACCGGTCGCACCGCAGTTGCAGGTGTATTTTTCCCGTGGGGGCGCTTTTGACGAGGAGAACTCCCAGCGGCTCTCTCTGGTCCCGGAACGCTGGGAACGCCTCACGCTCGTTCTACCGGCCGATTGGAAAACTGGTCGCCTGCGGCTCGATCCGGGCAGTGATTTCGCCCTGGCGGACATCACCGGAGTGCGTATCCACACGCAGACGCTGGGCACGGAAGTCTGGAAACTCCTCGGCTCGGACCTTGCCAATGCCGTACAGGTAGGTGGCAGTGCCCAGGCGATCCCAATGGCGCGAACCTTGCGCGTACTTTGCGCCGCACCTGATCCGCAAATCATCTTCCCTGAGATCGATCTGCGTGATTATGAAGAGCCACTCACGCTAGAGATCGGGCTGCGTCTGCGTACGACGGCATCCAATGTAATCCGCAGCCTCCAGGAATTAGCGCGAGCTTTAGCCGAGTGGCCGCAGGTCCAGGCTCGCAGCCGACAGCTGGCCGCCAGCCTCGACGCCGAGCGGGCCGCACACCTGTCTGCCGCCGAAGCACTCGCCCGGGAACGCGCCGCGCGCGAGGAGGCCGCCGCCGCCCTGCAACTCGCCCGCGCCGATCAAGCCACCTTGCCGGCACTCCGTCGCCAACTTGATGAGGCGCGCGCTGCCTCCGCCCACGGCCAAGAGCAACTCGTCGATCTCCAGTCCGAGTTGCAGGAAGTCCAAAAAGAGCTTGGCGCGTTCACCCAGGCCCAAAAAGCCATGGATCAAGAGGTAGCCGGTCTCTTGGCCGAGCTGCACGACACCCACCTGCGCCTGTCTGAAAAGGACCACGCCTTGACGGAATTGCACCGGCAATTCGAGGCCAAGCATGCCGAATTCCTCGCGCTCGACACCCGGTTGGTCGCCGACCACGGGCGGCTGCGTTCGATGCGGCGTTCGTTTTCTTGGAAGCTGACCCTGCCCCTGCGAGCCATGGGCCGCTGGCTGACTGGCCGCACCACTGCCAAACAAAATCTCGCTCTGCCAGTCCCGCCCGTCCACGCCTCGGACGGCCAAATGGCGTCCTCCCAAGCCCGGCAAAAATACCGCTTTCACCTCGACAAGCCCACCTCTTGGAACCAGCGCACCCGGCGAGTCAAGGTATCCGGTTGGTGTGTGCCGCAGGCGGCCGGAGAACCATTGCCCCGACTCCTGCTTCTGCGCGTCGGTGACCAACGGGTCGAAACATCTTGCAACGTACCGCGCGCTGATGTGCAGGCTGCTCACGGGAATCATCCCGAGTGGTATCATTGCGGTTTCGAAGTGGAGGTGACGTTGCCCCGCGGGTCGTCCGAGGTGAACTTCGAAGCGCAGGACGAGCGCGGAGACACCCAATTCCTGGCCCGTTTTTCCACTCACGCTCCCTACGCCGATGGTTTGCCGCACGCGCCGACGGAGTCCAATCCGGCCTACGACTACACGGCGTGGATCGCGCGCTACGATTCGTTTTCGTACGACGACCGTCGCCGCCTGCGTGAAAAATCACGCGCGCTGCCGCATCGGCCGTTGATCTCGGTGGTGATGCCCGTGTACGACACGCCGGAACAATGGCTGACGAAGGCCATCGATTCAGTCCGGAGGCAGTTCTATCCTTTCTGGGAACTTTGCATCGCCGATGATTGTTCGCCCAAGCCTCACGTCCGAGAGGTTTTGCGCCGGTACGAACAGTTGGACCAGCGCATCAAGGTCGTCTACCGCGAGGAAAACGGCCACATCTCGGCCGCGTCGAACTCCGCGCTGGAAATTGCCACGGGCGAGTTTGTCGCCTTGCTCGACCACGATGACGAGTTGCCTGCCCACGCTCTTTACATGGTGGCTGCCGAGATCAATGCCCATCCTTTGGCGGACGTTGTCTATAGTGACGAGGACAAAATCGACGAGGAAGGCCGGCGCTACAACCCATACTTCAAACCGGACTGGAACCCGGATTTGCTGCAGGGCCAGAATTTTGTCAGTCACCTGGGCGTTTATCGCAGAGCAGCAGTCAACGAGGTGCAGGGTTTCCGCGTCGGTTTCGAGGGCTGCCAGGATTGGGATCTTGTGCTGCGCGTCACCGAAGGGCTTCCCGCCGAACGCATCCGCCACATCCCGCGCATCCTTTACCACTGGCGGGCCATTGAGGGATCCACCGCGCGCGGGGTAGAGGAAAAGGATTACATTGCCGGTACTTCCCGGCGGGTGGTTCAGGAGCACTGTGATCGCACGGGCTTAGATGCCGATGTCTTGCCGGTGCCCGGCGGTGGCTACCGCGTGCGGCGGCGGCTGTCCGCTTCGCCGCCCTTGGTATCGATTATCATCCCGACGCACAACCACTGCGTCCTGCTGCGCCACGGCATCAAGACGCTGCGCGAACGGACGACCTACCCGCGCTACGAAGTGCTCGTCGTGGACAATCGTTCGAACGATCCTGAGACGCTGGCTTATCTTGAAGAACTCAAGCACGAGGATGGAGTGCGTGTGCTGCGATATGCGAAGCCGTTCAATTATTCGGCGATCAACAATTTCGCCGTCGCACATGCGCAGGGCGATCTGATCTGCCTGATGAATAATGACGTGGAAGTCATCACGCCCGGGTGGCTGGAGGAGATGGTCAGCCAGGCACTGCGGCCCGAGATCGGCGCGGTCGGCGCGCTTTTGTACTACCCGGATGACACCGTCCAACATGCTGGGGTAGTGCTCGGCTTGGGGGGCGTGGCAGGACACATCTACAACCGTATGCCGCGCGGCATGGACGGGTATTTCAACCGCGCACGGCTCGTACAGAATTACACCGCCGTCACTGCCGCCTGCCTGTTGATCCGCAAGACCACTTTCGAGGAGGTAGGCGGTCTGGAGGAAAGGAATTTGCCGGTCAGCTTCAACGACGCCGACCTGTGCCTGAAGGTACACGCCGCCGGCTACCGCAATCTCTGGACGCCGTTCGCCGAACTCTATCATCACGAATCCGCGAGCCGTGGCCAGGAGGACACCCCGGAGAAGCAGGCACGCTGCAAGCAGGAGGTCGACTACATGATCGAACGCTGGGTGGACATCCTCCGGATGGACCCCGCTCATAATCCGAATATAAGCCTGGAAACCTCGAATTTTTCTTACGCCGACCCACCGCGCCTGGCCGCGCCTGGACTTGGCCTTAGACGGTTCGGCTAAGAACCGTCCAACGCCGCTCCATCCACTGCTCACCATGACCGAGTTCCGCTGGCACATCGACGAATTCCTTTATTTTCGTGGGAAGCTGCATGTCAACGGTTGGGCCTTTTACTCCCGGCAAACCATCACATCGGTCGGCTACCATCTGCCGGGAGCGACCGCGCGCCCGTTGCCGCCTGATGGATATGGTATGGAGAGCCCGGATCTGGCGGCGGCATTCGACAACGCTCCCGAGGCGGCACGTTGCCGCTTCGCCTACCAGATCGACGTCCCTGATGCACAACAGGCCGTGCAGTTGAGCCTGACTTTTGGACTGGCAGACGGGAGACAGATGGTGGCAGAGCATCTCTCGCGGCCTGCGCTGACACAACAACCCTGCCACCAACTGACCGGCCGCTTCTTCCAGATGCTGCACGCGTCCGATGGCGGGCGGGTGTTGGAGATCGGCTCCCGCGCGCTCCGGTAATACGAGCCGCGGCTCCCTGCCGGCCAGTTGGGAGTACGTTGGCATCGACATCAAGGCGGGCGACAACGTGGACGCGGTGGGGGATGCACACGCACTGACGGACGTGCTGCCGGCGGCGGGCTTCGACGCGGTATTTTCCATCTCCACCTTCGAGCATCTGCTCATGCCGTGGAAGGCTGTGCTCGAAATCAACAAAGTGCTCCGGACTGGCGGACTTTCCTTGATTTGCACCCACCAAAGTTTTCCGTTGCACGAAACGCCGTGGGATTTTTTCCGCTTCTCCGACCAGGCTTGGCGTGGGCTGTTCAACGCCAGCACGGGTTTCGAGATCGTTGCCACCGGCCTGGGTGAGCCGGTTTGCCTGATACCGCGCCTGTTGCATGGCATCTTCTGCGACATGGATAAATCGGCGGCGTACATCGGCTCGGCGGTGCTGGCGCGCAAAGTGGCGGACACGCGTCTGGCTTGGGACGTGGACGCCACCGGCTTAGTCAAGAGCATTTATCCACATTAGGGTAAGCGTCGGACCGCTTTCAGACTCGATGAATCCGTGCCACATCCTCTCCGCTTTTGCCAGCTTCGCGTCGCGCACGAAGTACCGCTTTACCGCTTCAGGGACCACCATCAGCCAACGAGATTCACCCGCGGCGCCTGAATCTTCACGGACATTGACCGAACACTTACACTCTCGTCAAGACCGGGCACCATCGTCAGGAAACGTGACGCCGGGATGCTTCGCCAGAGTCACTTTGAACATTCCTGAGGGCAGTGCGCAGGATGTGCCCCTGAAATCATCGCCAGCAGCCAGAGAACGCCTGGTCTGACGCTGCGAACCGCTTTAGACTAAGCCATGGTCTCTTCCTGAGCGATGCGCCGTAGCATCTCCAGCCGCGGCACGTCGCTGATTTGGCCCTGGCGCGAAAGCGTGATGTAGAATTCGCAGCCTTGCGTGGGATGGGCGGCGACCTTTTTCAATTGGATAAATCCCAACGCGAGCAGATCGTTGATGATCAGCTCGAAGGAGGTGGGTGTGAAACACCATTCGTGTACGTCAAGGTAGGCGCTCTGCTGCCGCACCGCCTCGATGGCGCTGCGGGCGTCCGCCAGCGTATGCACGAGGCTGTATTCGCCCGTGGCTCCGGCCCCCCACGAGACGGCGTCGCCCCGCCGAACCACGTTCAGAAAATACTCGGCGCAGACCCCTGCCGAGTGGACGTTCTTTTTGTCGAAAAACAGGTCGATAAACCGCGCCAGACCAGTCAGCGGGCGGAAACGGTCGAAGCAAAATCGCTTGTCGGGCACGATCAGGCAAAGCATGCCGGTGTCTTTGAGCAAAGTATCGCAGTCGCACAAAAATCCGATGAAATCCGTGGTGTGCTCGATGACGTGGGAAGCGATGATCCAGTCAAAAACGTGTTCCTCCCCGATCAGCTCGGCGTAGGTGCGGCCATCCCAGACGTAGTCCACCTCCTCGATGTTTTCGACCGGGACGCCGTGCGGCCCGTACTTGGCCACCAGCCCGGCTTGGTCCAGGTGATCTAGGATGCGCACGTTATAGCCGTCGGACTTACGGGCGATCGGATTGATGCTGGGACCGATCTCCAAACCGAGTCCATCTCGTTTGGCGTGTTGAAAGATGATGTCTTCGCGGTTCATGGATGGCAGGCGGGCGGACCGGGTTCGCCCGGTCCATCAACGCAGAATGGGACTACAACTATGCCAGGCTGTGAATTTGTGTCCTAGGACAATCGCCAGCCGACGCGACGCGTTTTTGCCCGACGCTGCTCGTCGGAGTGAACAGCGGGAGCCTTTGCGCGGCGCGGCGTGTGAGCGCGTTGTGTCACCGTACTCGATACATGGCCGCAGCGTGGTTAGTGCTCGAGGCCGCGCAAAATTTTACGTTGCTTCTCTTCGGGGTTGGTCAACTGGTCATCGCGAGGAAACGGGGATGGAAAGTTGCGGCGGGGCGCATGCCGCGAGCACCTCCCCGGCATATTCCTTCCAAGTTCGCAACGGCCGGGTAGCTGCCTCGGCGGCCAGTGCGCCACGGCGTTCCGGCGAGCCGGCCAAGGCGAGGATCGCCTCGGCGAGCGCCTGCGGGTCGCGTACGTCGACGGTCAGGCATCCCCCGCCAGTCGCCGTCTGAGACATCGCGCCGAAGTTCGCGCAGATGCATGGGCGCGCGAACCACAAACTCTCGATGATTGGCATGCCCAGTCCTTCCAGTTCGGACGGGAACACCGTGAAATCACATGCGGCGTAGAGTTGGGCCAAGAGAGGATAGCTAGCCGTCTCGTACCAAAAGATCCGATCCGGATGCCGACGCATCGTCTCGTGAATGGTCGCTACGAGATTTTCGGAGCCGGTGCGATGCGCTCCTACCAGGATGAGTTCCAGCGTCAGATCCGTCCGCGCGGCAGCAGCCCGTTCGTAGGCGGCCAACAGCGCGGGGTGGTTCTTGCGCGGCTCGACGGTCGAAACACACAGCATCCGCACGGTCGCGGGACCAGCATCCTTCGAGACGGCGGCCCTGCGCGGTCCGCCGAACGTGTCCGCCGCCAGGGCACACACCCGGAGCGGCGGCTGTGGCAGTTCTTTTGCTCGCGCGAAAAGCCGCCAATCCTCCGCGGCGAAGTCGGAGCCAGGCAGGATCAGGTCTGCTCTGCTCATCGTTCGCATATAGACGGCATGCTCGTGGGGCTGCCCGGGAGGGTAGAACTGCGGTTCGTTGGTCGGCGCCGCATCGTGGAAGATCACCGCCAGCCGCCAGCCGTGCCGCCGGACATACGCGGCCAACTCCTCCGCTGCCTGTCGGTAGATGACCTCCGGCAACAAGATCCATGCGCCCGGCTGCGGGGCGGCGTCGGCGGGAAGTTGATGCAGCGGGATCGACTCTGCCACCGGATCATCAGGCATGACCGCGGCCGGATCGTACAACGACCGTTTGTACGAACGGATGTCCGCCTGGTAGCCGGGACCGCGCAACGCTTCGGCGTCCAATCCCGCCGACATCTCGGGTGGCAGCAAGGACAGACAGCGCGCGTCGTACTGCCAGAGGATCAGACGCACCGGGGCGCGCATCCGCCCGAACGCCCCTGCCAAACAGCGGACGACTGTCGGCACTCCGGCGCGCGATGCGGTCCGCATCGTGTCGCCGACCACCATGAAGATGTGCGGCGGAGCTTGCGTCTCAGCCGGAGCCGCGGTGCCACGGGCCGGCTTGCGCCGTCCGTGTTGCCACTCCCGGGCTTCGAGAAGCAGCCGCGGAGCCCACTCCAACCGCCGCGAAAGCAGCCGCGGTGAGCGCACCTTCTCCATCGCTTGCAGCAGCCGCCAGCCATTGTAGCGCCACGGCTGCCAACGGTGCTTGCGCAGGTAGCGTCGTCCCTCGGCCCGCTGCGCAGCCAGCCCGCGTGGGATGCGTGTCGCTTCTTGGATGCGGCCCTGCCAACGTTCGCGGAACCGCTGGAGATTACTCTGCTCATGCTGTCTGCGCCCCGGCGACGCGCTGACGTGATGGTAGATCACGCTCCGGTTGGCGACGAAGTGCCGATAGCCGCGCTCCGTGGCGCGCAGGCAGAAATCCACGTCCTCGTATCCGTTGCGAAACCCCTCGTCGAACCCACCGAGTTCCAAGAATACTTTGCGCCGCAGCACGCAGCAGGCGGCCGTGACCGCAGGCCATTCCAGATAGGATTCACGCGGTGGAGAAGACTGATCCCGCCACGCGTGTTCACCGAAGCCTTCGGGGGTGAAGTAAACGCCGCAATGGTCAAGCAACCCCGTAAAGGGTTCCCTTTGCACGTTGCCCACGCAGGCCACGTCCGGCAGCAGCCGCGCCAGCCGCGCCATAGGTTCGAGCCAGCCAGGTAACAGGAATGTGTCGTTGTTGAGCAGACAAAGTAGCGGGGCGCGGGCGAGTTGCGCACCGAGGTTGTTGTTGGCCGCAAAACCCCGCGGCGCGTCATTGTACACCACGCGCCAGCGGTTGTTAGCTGGCAGCGTGCGCAGGAAGTCGCGTGTGCCGTCGGTGCTGCCGTCGTCGATGAGGATCCATTCGTAGTCCCATCTGGTCAAGGCCCGCACGCCGCTCTCCAAACAAGCCCGGGTTAGCTCCAATCGATTGAACAGCGCGGTGACGATTGAAATCTGCATTGGTCGACCGAATTCCGCCAATACGCGTCATTCAAACCCGGTTTTCGCTCAGGTGGCGCAGGTAATCGGCGTAGGGGGTCTTGCCGAGGCGCTGGATGAGTTCGGCCAGGCCTGCGGCGTCGATCCAGCCGTGCTCGTAGGCGATCTCCTCGATGCACGCGATCTTGAGGCCCTGCCGGGCCTGGATGGCCTGCACGAAGTTGGCCGCCTGCAAGAGCGAGTCGTGCGTGCCCGTGTCCATCCACGCCGTGCCCCGGCCCAGGCGCTCGACGTGCAAACTCCCGCGCGCGAGGTAGCGGCGGTTCAGGTCGGTGATCTCCAGCTCGCCCCGGGCGCTGGGCTGCAAGCCCCAGGCCAGTTCGGTCACGTCTTGATCGTAAAAGTACAGCCCCGGCACGGCGTAGTCGGAGCGCGGGGCGGCCGGTTTTTCCTCCAGCGAGAGCACCCGGCCGCTCTCGTCGAACTCCACCACGCCATACGCCGTCGGGTCGGCGACGCGGTAGCCGAAGATCGTCGCGCCTTCCGTCCGGCCGACCGAGCGGCCCAGCGCCTCCGAGAGATCGTGCCCGTAGAACAGATTGTCCCCCAGGATCAGGCAAGCCGGCGAACCATCGAGAAAATCCGCCCCGATCAGGAATGCCTGCGCCAACCCATCCGGCGAAGGCTGAACGCGGTAGGAAAGCCGCAAACCCAACTGCGAACCGTCCCCGAAAAGACGCTCGAACTGCGGCAGGTCGTCTGGCGTGCTGATGATGAGAATGTCGCGGATACCCGAGAGCATGAGTACGCTCAGGGGATAATAGATCATCGGCTTGTCGTAGATCGGCATGAGCTGTTTGCTCACCGAGCGCGTCAGCGGATACAGCCGCGTCCCCGAGCCACCCGCCAGGATGATGCCCTTGTAAGCCGAGCGGGTTGGGTGGTGCATACGAGAAGATCAACCCTGACCGAGCCGTTCGCGGCCGTACTTGTCGGCGGAGACGCGCTCGCACCAAGCGCGGTTGTCCAGATACCAGCGGATCGTTTTTTCGATGCCGCTCTCGAAGGTTTCCTGCGGCGACCAGCCGAGTTCCGACTGGAGCTTGGCGCTGTTGATCGCGTAGCGGCGGTCGTGGCCGGGGCGGTCGGCCACGAAGGTCTTCTGCTCGATGTACGATTTCCCGTCCGCGCGCGGGCGCAGCCGGTCGAGGGTCGCGCAGAGCGTGTCCACGATCTGGAGATTGGTGCGCTCGTGGTTGCCGCCCACGTTGTACGTCTCGCCCGGCCGGCCGGCGGCGAGCACCCGCGCGACCGCCGAACAGTGGTCGCCGACGTAGAGCCAGTCGCGCACGTTGCCGCCGTCGCCGTAAATGGGCAACGGCTTGCCGTCGAGGGCGTTGAGGATCATCAGCGGGATCAGCTTTTCGGGGAACTGGTGGGGGCCGTAGTTGTTCGAGCAGTTCGTCGTGACCACCGGCAGGCCGTAAGTATGGAAATACGCCCGGGCAAAATGGTCGCTGCCCGCTTTGCTGGCCGCGTAGGGGCTGTTGGGCGCGAAGGGGGTCGTCTCGCTGAACGCCGGGTCGTCCGGCCCCAACGAGCCGTACACCTCGTCCGTCGAAACGTGCAGGAAGCGGAACGCCGCCGCGCGCTCGGCGGGGAGGGCTTTCCAATGCTGCCGCGCCGCGTCCAACAGCCGGAAGGTGCCCAGGACGTTCGTGAGCAGGAACTCCTCCGGCGCGTCGATGGAGCGGTCCACGTGGCTTTCGGCGGCGAAATGGACCACGGCGGCCGGCTGGTGGTCGGCGAACAATCGGGCGGCCAATTTGGCGTCGCAGATGTCGCCCTGGACAAAAGTGTATCGGTCGTCGCCGTCCAGGTCCGCGATTGTGGCGCGGTTGCCGGCGTAGGTCAGCTTGTCGAGGTTGACGACGCGGGCCGCGCCGTCGACGGCGAGGAGGTGGCGCACGAAATTCGAGCCGATGAAGCCCGCGCCGCCGGTGACGAGAAGAGTGCGTTCCACGGATCGGGGAAGACGGTCGGCTATTCGCGCGTCCACTCGCGCAGCGAACGCGCCACGGCTTCGTGGACCTCGGTCATCTCAATGCCCGTGCCTTGCAGCTTCGCGGTGTCGAGCACGCAGTTGGAGCGCGGGGTCTTGGCGGCGAGGCGCATGAACTCGTCCTCGTCCGAGAAGAACTGGAAATCCTTGTCGCTGACGCCGCTCTGCCGGATCAGGTCGACCACCTCGCGCGTGGTGACGTGTCCCGGGTTGG